>JAZRET010000239.1:0-18403 GCA_045660945.1 Congzhengia sp. | reverse complement strand
CGTCGCCTAAAATACGTTTTTTTAAAGGATACGGATATGGACCGTTCTTTAACATTTCAATATCGTGGTTTGCTTCTACAATCACGGTGTCTGAACCTGTGAGTTGCTTTAACATTTCATCTGACACAAAACCGGTATCGGTAGCAATTCCAAACTTACTGTCTTCGTCGGAAAAGGTGAAGCTAACCGCGCCTTCTGCGTCGTGAGGAAGAGAAAAGACGCGAACTTTCATATTTTCTAAAAGAAGTTCATCGCCCGGAGAAATTATTCTTTTATTGGCCGGCGCAATTGTACCGAGTTTGGTGCTTGCATTTTCAAATGTGCCCTTTGTTGCATAGACGGGAAGACGAAATTTTCTCGACAAAACACCTGCTGAGCCTACATGGTCAGAATGCGCGTGCGTTAAAAAAATAGCGGAAAGATTTTCGCCGCTTGTCCCAATGCAGGAAAGACAACGCTCGATGTATGCGCCTGTGGCACCACAATCTATTAAAATATGCGTTTCGTCATCGGTCAAAAAGGTTGCATTACCGGACGAACTGCTTAAAAAAGACTGGAATTTAATCATATTTTCTCCGTGTATTCGTTAAAGTTGTTTTCATTATACCATAAACTTCATAAAAATTGTTCGGTAGGTTATGGTGTAACAAAAAGTAGCGTCCCAGAGGGATGTCCTAATTAGTGATACGTTTATTATACTATGAAAGTGGAAAATGCGCAAGCGAAAATCCGTTTTTTTCTGACAAAAAATGTATGAAAAATGCGAATTCGTTCTTGACACACACCAAAAATTGTACTAAAATATAAGTAAGGAATATTATATTTAGCCGGAGGCTTTTTTTCTCGGAAAAGCCGCAAGGAGGGTTCTTAAGATGGAGTATAATATAGGGGATAAAATTGTTTATCCGATGCATGGCGCCGGTGTAATCGAAGCGATAGAAGAACGCGAAATTATGGGCGAAAAGCAAACTTATTATATTATGCGGATGCCAATTGGAGATATGAGCGTAATGATCCCGACGAAAAACGCAAAAGAAATCGGAATTCGTGACGTGATTGATAAAGAAGAGGCAGACCGTGTGCTTGCAAGCTTTAAAGCTTGTACCACGGAAATGGACTCCAATTGGAATAAACGCTATCGTGAAAACGTTGCCCGCATTAAAAGCGGTAACATATATGAGGTTGTGCGCGTGGTGAAGAATCTGATGTACCGTGAAAAGAGTCGCGGCCTTTCCACCGGTGAAAGAAAGATGTTAAATGGCGCGAAGCAGATTTTAGTCAGTGAACTTGTGGTGGCGAAATCTACTCGCCAGAGCGAAGTGGAAAACATCATGAACGAAATCGTAAACGCAGAACTTGCTTAAATTTGGAGGTGTGGTATGGCAAACAAATCAGAGGTTATAATCTGTGGCCGTAAATACACACTGGTTTCTGATGAAAGTCCTGAATACATAGAAGAAATTGCAGCTTATGTGGATCAAAAGTTAAGCGAAGTAACAAACGGCAATCCTGCAATTGGGGCTGCAAATGCAGCAGTGATTACCGCGGTGAACATAGCCGATGAAAAGCGTAAGGTTGAAATCATTGCAAGAAGAAAAGTAGATGCGCAAAACTTAGAGATTGCGCGGCTCAGACAAGAGATTGCCCGATTAAAAGGCAACGGATAAAAATGAATATGACGATGGCACTTGAAACGAGCGTTCCCTTATAATAAATTGACGCTGACGCCGTTTCAGGTGCCTTTTTACTTTATTGATATAAAAGATTACAGATAAAAACGGATGCCAAAATGCCGACGATGTCTGCAATGATTGCGGCAGATAATGTATAGCGGCTGTTTGTGATTTTTACTGCGCCATAGTAAACGGCAAGCGTGTAAAAAGTTGTTTCGGAAGACCCGAGCATCACAGAAGCCACTTTTCCCGGAAAAGAGTCGGGTCCTGATTGGTCAAATACATCTTTTACGAGTGAGAGCGCGCCACTTCCGGATACCGGTTTTAAAAGCGCGAGAGGAAGTGTTTCTGCAGGCATTCCGACCTTGTTTAAAAGAGGTGCAAAGAGATTTGCTAAAAATTCTAAGGCGCCCGATGCGCGAAACATCGAAACGGCACAAAGAAGCCCCACCAGAGCGGGCAAAATTTCAAAAGCGGATTTTGCGCCACGTGCCGCGCCTTCCAAAAATGTGTCAAAAACGGGAACACGTTTTAAAAAGGCATACCCAAACACAAACAGGAAGATAAACGGAACGATATAAAGGGAAATTTTAGAAAGGAGCATCATCTTTTTTTCCTCCGCGCACCAATTTTCGCTGCAATAATACCACTCGAAACGGAAAGAAACGAACAAATCCAGATGGGGATTAAGACCTCAAAAGGTGCAGAAGAGCCGCTTGCCTGCCGAAGCGTTAAAAGTGTTGTGGGAAGCAGAGTGATAGATGCTGAATTGATTACTACAAACATACACATTTCATCTGTTGCGACATGCGGTGTGAGATTTCTTTCGGAAAGATGCTCCATTGCAGAAAGCCCCAAAGGTGTTGCGGCGTTTGAAATTCCTAAAAGATTTGCCGTCATACTCATCGCGATGGCACTTTTTGCCGGAGATTTATCAGAAAGAGCAGGAAAGAGAAATGAGATAACAGGAGAGAGAATTCTTTCTACTTTTTTTGTAATACCGGCTTTTTCTGCGACGTCTAAAAGCCCGGTCCACACGCATAACATACCCAGAAGGGAAATGATGAGTTCCACGGCGGAATTACTGCCCGAAAAAACAGCATTTGTGACTTCTTCCGTTGTGCCGGCAAAAAAAGAAAAAAGATAGGAAACCAAAATGAGCCCTACCCAAATGACATTCATCATAAAATCGCCTCCGTTAAAGCGTATTCAAAGAAAAGGACCGTTATGCGAAAAAGATGGACAAAATCTTGCCAAAAAAGGAAAAAACAGTTGATTTTTTTAAAAGTGTATAGTAAAATAAATTTAAGTGTGCAATATTTAAAAATTGCAGATTATTTTATTCTATTGCGGTGTAAACTATTGAAAGGAGATGAGCTTATGGAAACAAAAACGAAACCTCGAAGTAGCGAAACAGGAAATTTCCATAGGCATCCTGAAATGATTACACCGGTTTTTTATCTTTAAAGCCAAGATGCTTTTTGAAATTCCCTGTTTCTTTCGGATATTCATCAGGAAAGGGGAACTATCATGGAATTAAATGCAATCATTGCAGAAGAAATCGATTCAATTATCACACTCTTAGAAGACGGAATGTTCTTAAAAGCAAGAGAACAGATTATAGAAATGGAAGCTGTCGATATCGGCTTGCTTCTCGACAAAATCCCGAGAGAAAGAATGCTCAGGGTTTTTAGAATGCTGCCTAAAAATCTCGCGGCAGACGTTTTTGCATACATGGAAAGCGATCAGCAGCAGTATATTATTGAGTCGATTACCGACAACGAAATTAACCACATCATGGACGAAATGTTCATGGATGACACGGTAGACTTCTTAGAAGAAATGCCTGCAAACGTTGTAAAGCGTGTTTTAAAGGTGACGGACAGAGAAACAAGACGTATTATCAACCAGATGCTTCAATATCCTGAGGGCAGTGCAGGTTCTATCATGACCACAGAGTTTGTGGATTTAAAAAAGGAAATGACAGTAAGAGATGCCATTCGTTATATTCGTGCAACAGGCGTGGATAGTGTTACGATGGATACCTGCTATGTGATTGATAACGGAAGAAAACTCGAGGGAGATATTTCACTCAGAAAACTCATTTTAAGTCCGTCTGACAGTAAAATTGAAGATTTGATGGACGAAGATGTGAAATATTTAAAAACGTCTGACGATCAGGAAAGCAGTGCATTCCACTTTAAAAAGTATGACCTTTTGACAATGCCCGTGGTTGATGCAGAAAAGAGACTTGTCGGAATCATCACCATTGACGATATCGTCGACGTCATCGAACAGGAAGCCACCGAGGATATCGAACTTATGGCGGCAATGACGCCTTCTGATAAGCCTTATACAAAAACCAGCGCATTTGAAGCATTTAAACAACGCGCACCATGGCTTTTGATTTTGATGATTTCGTCGACTTTTACGAGCGGGCTTTTATCCACTTACGAGGCGGCTTTAGGTGCTTTAGTCGCATTTACTCCTATGTTTATGGGAACGGGCGGTAACGCAGGCGGTCAGGCATCGGTTGCAGTCATCCGTAGCCTTGCTCTAAACGAAATCAAACTCGGCGACTGGTTTAAGATTATGTGGAAAGAATTAAGAACGTCCATTTTATGCGGTCTTGCCGTTGCAGTCGTGTGCTTTATCAAAACGATGTTTATTGACGCGCAGTTCTCTTCTGAAATTGATATTCTTACTGCGTTTGTAATTAGTTTGACAATTTTTCTTACCATTATTTTGGCAGAACTCGTGGGTGGTCTGATGCCGCTTTTAGCAAAACGAATCGGATTTGACCCCGCGGTTATGGCAAGTCCGATTATTACGACGATTGTCGATGCACTCTCTCTTGTTATTTATTTTTATGTAGTAAAAATGTTTATTCCGGTGTAACGGAAAGGAAAGAAGAAAATTATGTTTTGGTATTATGATTACTATTATTTGGTGCTTGTTTTGCCGGCAATTTTATTGTCGCTTTTCGCGCAAATAAAAGTACAAAGCACTTATAAAAAATATGCAGAAATAAACGCGTGGCAAGGACTCACGGCGCATGAGGCAGCAGAAAGAGTGCTCTTTCAAAATGGCGTTTCCGGCGTTAGAATTGAGCGCGTAGCGGGAAATTTAACCGACCATTACGACCCAAGAACAAATGTGATCCGTTTGTCGGATTCCGTCTATGGAAGCTCGTCTGTTGCATCGTTGGGTGTTGCGGCGCACGAGGCAGGTCACGCAGTACAATATGCAAAAGGATATCTTCCAATTAAACTCAGAAATACTGTTTTGCCTGCGGCGAATATAGGTTCTACGCTTTCGGTTCCGCTTGTTTTATTGGGCTTTGTATTGGGTGCGCCGGCTCTTGTGAGTTTTGGAATTATCCTGTTTTCTCTGGTGCTTTTATTTCAGGTAATTACGCTTCCGGTAGAATTTAATGCAAGTCATCGGGCGCTTTTGGCACTGGAGGACGGAAATCTTCTTCATGGAGAAGAATTAAAAGGCGCGAAAAAGGTTCTTTCCGCGGCGGCTTTAACCTACGTCGCGGCGGTTTTAACATCGCTTGCACAAATTTTAAGACTCATTCTGCTTTCAAGGAGGAGAGACTGATGCTTCACATCTACACTGGAGACGGAAAAGGCAAAACCACAGCGGCTTTAGGTCTTGCGCTTCGTGCGGCAGGGCACGGGATGAAGACCGAAGTGCTTTGCTTTTTAAAAGACGGCGCAAGTGGTGAAGTCTGTGCCGGAAAGCATCTTCCGGGTGTGAATGTAACGTGTTATCAGACACAGGTTCAGGGCTTTTTCTGGGAACTGGACGAACAGCAGAAACAAAACGTAAAATCGGAAACGCAAAAAGGATTTTTGTACGCAATGAAGTGTGCAAGTCAGGGATTATGCGATGTTTTGATTTTAGACGAACTTTCCGGTTGTCTTTCAAACGGAATCTTAAAAGAAAAGGACGTTTTGGATTTTCTGCGTACATATAAGGACAAAATGGAAATTGTTTTGACGGGAAGAAAGTTTTCCTTTGCAGTACGGATGGCGGCAGATTATATCTCCGAAATCAACGCGGTGAAGCATCCTTATGAGAAGGGTATTGGGCCGCGTGTGGGGATTGAATTCTAATAAATTGCGACAAGGCAAAGTGTGCCTTGTCGCTCTGTTTTTATCGAAATATTATTTTTTTGTGACAAATTACAACTTTTATTGATTTTTCTTTATTCATATTATATAATATTATCGTACAATTATATTGTAAAACGATACAGGAGGATAAAAGTATGAAAAAAATACTCTCTATGATTTTAGCAGTCGCAATGATGGTGTCTGCAATGACATTCGTTTCTGCGGCGGACTTTCCTGACGTAGATGAAAATTAATCCTGGGCAGAAGGTGCGATTGACGCTTTGTCAAATGACCGTATTATCACCGGTTATGAAGACGGAACATTCAAACCCGGAAAAAGCATCACAAGACAAGAAGCAATTACATTGCTCTCAAAAGCCCTCGGCGCAAGTGATGAAACAAACGCATCCATCGTAAATTTAGCTTACGGCATTTATGAAGCGGAAATTGCAGGATGTGAAGATTCTTATGCTGCAAAGCCGGGCGCATATTTGATTTACAGACAAGTTTTAACTCCGGACGAAGTAAAAGAATATTTAAATTCAGAAAACAGAAACCTGGAATTAAAACGTTATGAAGCAGCGACATTAATTGCAAAGGCGTTAGGTGCGGATGCGTGGCTTAAAGTAAATAGCGACTATGTGGTAACATTTGAAGATAAAAATGAAATCCCCGCAATTTCCTTAGGTTATGTTTACTATGCAACAGAGCTCGGCATTATGAATGGTATGAGCGAAACCGAATTTGGACCGCACGCGACCGTTACCCGTGCACAGATTGCTGTAATGATTAAGAGAATTTTAGATACTATGAATTTTGATTATGTTCGTGGTATGATTTCTGAAGTAGATACTTTAAGAAACAACTTGAGCATCAAAACAGATGAAGGTGAAATCGTAAAATTCGGCACCGGCAATATCGGCGCTATGTATTTAGATGGCAACAAAGTAAAATTGGTTGACTTAGCTGTTGGCATGGAATGTATCTTCACATTCTCAAATGATGCACTTTACCAGATCGACGCAATTACATATGAAGGCGAAGAAGTTGTGACAGGTGCATATCGCGGCAAGGAAACAACAAACGCAGGTACAACAATCAAATTAGATGATGTTTCTACTGCAGAAACTGATCTTACCAAGTACAAACTGGCTTCCAATGTAGTTATCAGCTATGACGGCGAGGCTGCAACACTATCTGACATCAAAACCGGCGATTACGTAATGCTTAAAATTTCTGGTGGTTTGGGTGTATCTTTAGAAGCAGAACCAAAGGAGAGAACGCTTTCCGGTTTAACTGTTCAGGACATCTTAACATCTTCTGACGGTGTGCAGATTGTGTTCTTAAACAAAATCGGGGAAACAATTACCTGCTCACTTGCAAATGAAGCAACCCTTATGAGAAACAGCAAAGAAGCAAACTTTGTAGATTTGGCAATCGGTGATAGTGCAACAATTATTCTCACATACGGCAAAATCACAAATATTGCTGCAATCGGCAGAGAAAAGAGTACAGAAGGTACCATCACAGAAATTACAATTTCTCAGAATACATCCTACATCACCATTTCTAAAAATGGTGTAAATGCAAAATATCCTATCGCAAGAGATTGTGCATACACCTTGATGGACAAAACTGCAACCATTTATGATTTGCGTCTCGGTGCTTATGTAAAACTCACCACATCCAGTGAAATGGTAACAAAGATTGAATCAGAAGCACTTTCTGAATCTCTCTCCTTAACCGGTACGATTACAACCATCAACAAGGCTTACGGTATGGTAATCATCTCTTACGCAGGACCGGGTGGCGAAATGGTAGAAAAACAGTTGTTCATTAAAGACACTGCAAAAATCTTAGATGTATCTACCAACAAGATGGTAGCACTCAAAAACCTCAAAGAAGGTAACGTAATTACCGCTGCCGGAGTAGAAAAACAGGGCGTATACGAAGTTAGCTCCGTAATGATTCTTCAGTAGTAACGCATGAAACCTTGAGTAATGAATGAGAGAATTCGCAAAACGGGCGGATTCTCTCGTTTTGTATCTTTTAAAATTTCCGCAGAAACGGAGTTTTGATTATGACAAAAATAAGTATCTATGATACCACCTTGCGCGACGGAATGCAAGGAGAAGGAATATCCTTTTCCCTTCAGGACAAACTAAAAATTGTAAAGTTGTTAGATGAACTGGGCGTTGCCTATATTGAAGCCGGTATTCCGGCATCCAATCCAAAAGACGCAGAACTGTTTGAAAAACTTTCCATAATGGAACTGAAAAATGCAAAAATCGCGGCATTCGGAACGACGCACAGAATCGGTGTGCCTGTAGAAGAAGATGCAGGGATACAAGCCCTTCTTGCGGCAAGCACGCCTGTTGTGAGTATCGTTGGAAAAGCATGGGACCTTCATGTAGAAGAAGTATTTCATGCAAAACTTTCTGAAAATGTAGATATTGTCCGTGAGACCATTTCCTATTTAAAATCGTTTGGAAAAGAAGTTTTCTTCGATGCAGAACACTTCTTCGACGGCTTTAAGCATAACCGCACATATGCGCTCGAAGTACTAAAAGCAGCACAAAGTGCAGGCGCAGATGTAATCTGCCTTTGCGACACCAATGGGGCAACATTTCCTGATGAAATCGCAAGCACTGTAAAGGAACTCAAAAAAGAAATTGAAGTTCCGCTCGCAATTCACTGTCATAATGACATCGGTGTAGCAGTATCAAACTCACTTATGGCCGTGTTCTCCGGCGCAACACAGGTGCAGGGCACGATGAACGGCTTTGGCGAAAGATGTGGCAATGCAAATCTTTGTACCATCATTCCGAACCTTCAATTAAAGCGAGGATATGATGTGGTTCCCAAAGAATCTTTAAAAAAACTAAAGAGCATTTCCCGTCATATTTATGAACTTGCAAATATTGTTCCGGATGAAAGAAAACCGTATGTAGGAAGTCAGGCGTTTGCGCACAAAGGCGGTATGCATATTGATGCGGTTCTGAAAAATCCGGTAACCTTTGAGCATATTTCTCCCGAAAATGTGGGAAATGAAAGAAAACTTCTAATGTCTGAAATGTCTGGGAGAGCATTGGTTTATGAAATCATCCGTCGCTTTGATGAAACTGTGGAAAAGGATGCAGATGTGATTACCGAAATTTTAGACGAAACCAAGAAACTCGAAAACGAGGGCTATCAGTTTGATGGTGCAGAGGCATCCTTTGAGTTGATGGTGTTAAAAAAACTCGGCTATTATAAACCGCAATTTGATTTAGAGCAGTTTAAAGTGGTTTCTGCCGCACCTACGAGTACAAAAGAAACGGCAACTGCGATGATTAAAATTATGGTAGACAATGCTGCAGAAATTACCGCGGCAGAAGGCTTTGGTCCGGTTAACGCGCTGGATAAAGCGCTGAGAAAAGCACTTTACAGATTTTATCCGGAACTGAAAAATACAAGACTCATCGACTTTAAGGTCCGTGTTTTAGACGGTACAAACAGTGCAACTGCGGCAAGAACCCGTGTGCTCATGGAAACAACCGATGGGAAAACCAACTGGAGCACTGTAGGGGTTTCTGAGGATATTTTAGAGGCAAGCTGGAGTGCACTCGTTGACTCGGTTGATTATTACTTGTTAAATATTAAACGCTGAAAAGGAGCTTTTGTAATGCAGAATTTTGAGTATTTTACGCCCACAGATATCCTCTTTGGACGAGGCACGCACTTAAAAATAGGTGAAGTTTTAAAAAAGTACGGATTTCAGAAAATTATGCTGCATTACGGTGGCGGTTCCATTAAGAAAAACGGCATATTTGAAGATGTCACAAAAGCGCTTACAGATGCCGGAATCGAATATATTGACTTTGGTGGAGCAGAGCCGAACCCAAAACTTTCTTTGGTAGAAAAGGGGGCTGCGATTTGCAAAGAGCAAAATGTAGAACTCGTATTGGCGGTTGGCGGCGGAAGTGCGATTGACTCTGCCAAGGAAATCGCAGTCGGCGCAAAATATGATGGAAGCACCTGGGATTTTTCGTCAAAAACAAAAGAACCTGAAGATGCACTTCCCGTTGGCGTAATTTTAACGCTTTCTGCATCGGGTAGTGAAATGAGTGCATCCGCGGTCATCACAAATGAAGAAAATGGGTTAAAACGTGGTTATAACCACAAACTGCACAGACCACTTTTTGCAATCTGCAATCCTGAACTGACTTATACCGTGGATAAATTTCAAACGGGATGCGGCATTGTGGATATTTTAATGCACACACTAGAACGCTATTTTTCCGATTCTCCCGAAACACCTTTAACAGATGCGTTGGCAGAAGCACTTTTAAAACAAGTAGTTAAGGCAGGAAGAAAGGCGGTTGATAGCCCCGCTGATTACGACGCAAGAGCAACACTCATGTGGGCGTCGAGTTTGTCTCACAACGATTTAACGGGATGTGGCAGAAGCGTCTTTTTAACGTGCCATCAGTTAGAACATGAACTCAGCGGAAAATATGATTTCGTAGCGCACGGAGCAGGGCTTTCCGTGATTTTCCCTGCTTGGGCTTTATATGTTATGCATCAGAACCTTCCGCGTTTTGTGCAGTATGCAAAAAATGTGTGGGATATTCCGGAGAGTAAAGAGCATCCCGAGCAGACAGCGTATGCAGGTATTAAGGCAACAAAAGAATTTTTCTCTGAAATTGGTATGCCGGTAAGCTTGAAAGAACTTGGCGTGGGCGACGAAGACTTTTCAGAAATGGCAGATAAATGCACAAACTACGGCGGACGTGTGATTCCCGGAAAACTCCCACTTGGCAAAAAAGAAATTGTTGAAATTTTTGAAATGGCAAAATAAAAGATTTGATTGAAAACGAAAAAGGCAGAAACGATAAATCGTTTCTGCCTTTTTGAAGTTTGTTCTTGCTTTTTTATTCCGGTTTACGTTTGTTTTTGTTGATTAATCCTAAAATGATACCACCAACAACGCCAATTGCGGTGCAAAGAAGTGTGCCAAGAAGAAAATTCCCGTCAAACAAGAGATTTCCTGCGGAAAACCCCATTGCAACACCAAAAACAATGCCAATTCCAATAAATGCCGCAAGCGGCAAACGTTTTACATCTTCGTATTCAATCGCATCCGTTTCCGGTGCATTTGTTTTTTTATTTTCTTCCATTTTCACCAAATCCTTTCCCAAACAATTCTTTTACAGTATAACATATTTTCAAAAAAAATGCAATATATTCATGGCGCAAAGAAGCGTATTTTTATTTCAAAAGGGAAAACTAAAATTGCTTTCTTTTTCGCAAAAAAGAGGTGTCGAACGTGAAAAATAAGGAAGAAAAAACAAACAAACCTTATGACCATTTAGAAGATGTGCACACAAACAGTGGTTCTGCAACAGAATGCACAGGGCTTATCACAAGAACAAATCTTACCGAAGAGGAATTCCGTTCTTATTATGACCTTTATGATTTCGGACCGCCGATTGTAAAAGAAGTCACGCATCACGAGTTGGGGAAGAAGTAAACAAATTGTGACCTTTGTTGACGGAAAAGCGAAAAAGTGGTACAATTAACCTGTTAGAATTAACAGGTTAATTTTTTTGAAATGGAGTGAAAAGAATTTGAAACGGTGGCTAAAATACATAAAACCATATAAGAAATATTTTATTTTAGGCCCGCTTTGCATGATTGTGGAAGTTTTGGGAGAAATATTTATGCCCAAATTTTTCGGAAATATCATAAACTACGGTGTGGAGGGAAAAAGTCCCGGATATGTCATTGCCCTTTGCGCCTGTATGCTCTTGACGGCACTTCTCATGATGACAGGCGGCATTGGCGGTGCATATTTTGGCGCAAAAGCATCTGTTTACTTTGCAACGGATTTAAGAAGCGATATCTATAAAAAAGTGCAGAATTTTTCTTTTGCCAATATCGACAAATTCAACACAGGATCGTTGGTTACGAGGCTTACAAACGATGTTACACAACTTCAGAATTTTGTAAATATGCTTCTGCGTATGTTTTTGAGAACACCCGGAATGTTAATCGGCGCGCTGATTATGGCGGTGATATTGAGTCCGAAACTTTCTGTGATTTTTCTTCTCGCAATTCCTTTGATGGCGCTTATTATGACGTTGGTTTTAAGAAAAGCATTTCCGCTTTTTACCAATATGCAAACAAAAATTGATGAGCTCAATTCAAAAGTGCAGGAGAGTGTTACAAATGTACGCGTGGTAAAATCGTTTGTGCGCGAAGACTATGAAACGGAAAAATTCGCAAAGGCAAATCAAAATTTAAAGAATGCAAACTTTGACGCGATGTCTGTCATGATTATCATGATGCCGCTTATGACGCTCGTTATGAACTTAACCACTGTTTTTGTTTTGTGGTTTGGCGGAAACATGGTAATTTTGGGGTCGCTTCCCGTGGGAGATTTAACCGCGTTTATCACGTATATTACGCAGATTTTGATGTCGATGATGATGGTTGTGATGCTCTTTATGAATACATCACGTGCGTTAGCGTCCTCAAAGCGTATCAAAGAGGTGCTTGATGAAGTGCCCGATTTAAACGATGAAAACGCCAAGTGCAAAGAGGCGCGCGTTACAACAGGCGCGATTGCATTTCAAAATGTTGATTTTAAATATTATAAAACCAGTCACGAGAAGGTTTTAGATGGAATCAATCTCACGATTTTACCGGGCGAAACAGTCGGTATTATCGGGCCTACAGGTTGTGGTAAAACAACGCTTGTCTCTTTGATTTCAAGACTTTATGATGTCGATGGCGGTGCCGTTTTGGTAGACGGGATAGACGTCCGTGACTATACCCTGGAGAATTTGCGAAGCGGCATAGGTATGGTGCTTCAGAAAAATTTGCTGTTTTCCGGAAGTATTGAGGAAAACATGCGTTGGGGAAAAAGCGATGCAACGGAAGCAGAGATCAAACAGTATGCAGACTACGCCCAGGCAGACAACTTTATCCGGTCATTTCCGGAAAGCTATCAGACCATCCTGGAGCAGGGCGGGGTCAATCTTTCCGGCGGACAAAAACAGCGCGTTTGTATTGCACGCGCGCTGATTAAAAAACCAAAAATTTTAATTTTAGATGACAGTACGAGTGCGGTGGATACGGCGACAGAAGCAAATATTCAAAGAGCCTTTTCCGAAAGCCTCAAAGATACAACAAAAATTATCATTGCGCAACGCATCACATCTGTTCAAAATGCGGATAAGATTGTAGTTATGGATGATGGAAAAATTTCCGGAATCGGAACGCATGAAGAACTCCTTTTGCAGAATGAGGCATATCAGGAAATTTATGAGTCTCAAACGGCAAGAAAGGAGGCGAATGCATAATGGCAGCAAGAACAATTGAAATTTTAAAAGAACGATATCAAAGTTCAAAACTCCCACAGATTGGTATGGGACCGGGAGGCCCGAGAGGAGGCGGTCCGGGTAGACGACACGGCCCCGGAGGCCCGGGCGGAAAGCCAAAAGAAACGAAAGAAACAATCAAAAGACTTTTCTCTTATCTTTCCGGTTATAAGTGGCAGATTGGGCTTGCGGTATTTTTCGTTGTTTTAAATGCTTTGGTACAAGTGGCGGGCGCCTATATGCTACGCCCGATTATCAATGACTATATTGCGGCGGGAAAAAGCGAAGGATTTCTCTATGCGCTTTTCACGCTTTTAGGCGTATACCTTGCAGGTGTGGTTTCGACGTATCTGCAACACAGATTGATGCTTCACGTTTCACAGAACGCGATTCAAAAAATCAGAAGTGATTTATTCCAAAAAGTGCAGGCGCTTCCGGTGCGGTTTTATGATACTGAGAAAAACGGCGAGATTATGAGCCGTTTTACCAATGACGTTGACAACATCGGCATGATGCTCGACCACACGATTATGTCGCTTGTTTCCGGAAGTATCACACTTGTCGGAACGCTCATTATGATGCTTTACACAAATGTATGGCTTTCGCTTGTTACGATTTTGTTTTTCCCCGCGTTTTTAAAAGGTGGGGCGATGGTGGCGAAAAAAAGCAGAAAGTTTCACTCAGAGCAACAGGCCGCGCTTGGCGTTTTAAATGGTTATATCGAAGAAACGGTTACGGGGCAGAAAGTCGTAAAAGTCTTCTGTCATGAAGATGAGTGCGTAGAAGAATTCGGACTTTTAAATGACGATTTAAAAGATAAGCAGTTCCGTGCTATGTTCTTTGGCGGAATCATGGGGCCGATTATGGGAAATTTAAGTCAGGTATGCTATGCACTAACTGCCGGTGTCGGCGGCGTGCTTTGTGCACTCGGAAAGTTTGACATCGGCGGCCTTACTGTGTTTGTCAATTACTCACGTCAGTTCTCGCGTCCCATTAATGAAATTTCGATGCAGATGAATACGGTATTTTCTGCACTTGCCGGTGCAGAACGTGTATTTCAGATGATGGATAGAGAGCCGGAACAAGAAGATTCAGAAGATGCAATCGTACCGGAAAAACTTTGCGGGGATGTAG
Source organism: Congzhengia sp. (assembly GCA_045660945.1). Taxonomy (GTDB): domain Bacteria; phylum Bacillota; class Clostridia; order UBA1381; family UBA9506; genus Congzhengia. The sequence continues at coordinate 4,108 of JAZRET010000239.1, read as the reverse complement.
TTTTAGAACATGTTACATTCGGCTACAAACCGGAGAAAACTGTTTTAAAAGACATCTCCCTCTACGCGCATCCCGGACAGAAAATTGCATTTGTAGGTTCTACCGGCGCAGGAAAAACAACCATTACAAACCTTCTAAACCGGTTTTATGATATTGAAAGTGGCTCTATTACGATAGATGGCGTAGATATTAAACAATATAAACGCGAGGAACTTCGTAAAAATATCGCAATGGTCCTTCAGGATACGCATCTTTTCACAGGAACGGTAATGGAGAATATTCGTTACGGAAGGCTCAATGCAACGGATGAAGAAGTAATCGAAGCGGCAAAAACCGCAAGTGCACACTCCTTTATTATGCGTCTTTCTGATGGCTATCAAACCGTTTTGACGGGAGACGGTGCAAACCTTTCTCAGGGTCAAAGACAGCTTCTAAATATCGCAAGAGCTGCGCTTTCCAAAGCACCGATTTTAGTGCTCGATGAGGCAACGAGTTCTGTTGATACAAGAACAGAACGACATATTGAGCGCGGTATGGACCGGTTAATGAAAGACCGTACTACCTTTGTGATTGCACACAGACTCTCCACCGTTCGAAATGCCGATGCAATTATGGTGTTAGAGCACGGTGAAATTATTGAGCGTGGCGACCACGAAGAACTTCTGAAATTAGGCGGAAGATACTATGAACTTTGTACGGGTCAAAAAGAATTAGATTAAAAAACTCCGGTGAGATTTCTCACCGGAGTTTTTTGTTTGTTTTCTATTCTTTAATTAAACCTTTATTCGGAACCATTGGTTCGTTTAAAACCATATCGTGAAATTCTTCTTTCTTTTCTCCTTCAATTAAGAACTGTACGCGTTCCACGGTGCTGAGTTCTGCTAAAGAATTCACAATGGAGTAAATGGCTAATTGCTGTTCTGCTGTTCCTCCGGAGAACTTGTCTACAAATTCCTTTGAGAAGTTTACAAAACACACACCGTCCTTTGTTTCTATGGAAAGTAGTTTTGCTTCTTGCGGAATCGTCCTGAAGTGGCTGGCTTCTTTTGGACCTTTCATCAGTTCTTCTATAATCAGTTTTTCTGCTGTATCTCCGGAAGAAATGTTGATATTTCTGCGCTCCGGTACCAAAAACTCGGAATCTTCATTGCTGAAATAAATTTTAAAAGAGGTGTCCGGCATCTGCGTGGGCGTGCTTTCTTGGTTGATTACCAAATCGGACTCTCTTAAGATTCCAACGGGCTTTCCTTTAGAATCGAGTGCTTCTTCGCCTTCTACGAAAATCTGCACGCCTGCAATGTAGTTTAAAGAACAAAGCGTTTTTGCGACCGCAACGGATGCGAGCGTTTTGTCAATCGCTTTTCCGCTGTAAAATTCTTTGGAAAAATCAACAGTGGCAATTTCATCTGCCAGGGTTACAGAAAGCAGTTTCGTGCCATCGCTTAAAGGACTTTTCTTTCCAAGGGGTGGGGAAGTTAACTGTTCAATTAAAAATTCAATCTGTTTTTTGTGGGTGGCTTTTGGAACCTCCACAGCTTCTGCGATGAGTTCAGAACCTGCTTCATTTAAATAATAAACACAAACTCCGGTTTCACCAGCAGTTTGCATTTTTCCGCAACCGGACAAACAAACGCTTATCAAAACAAAAAGCAATAATCCTTTGGAGAGTAGTGCTTTCATATGTATCAACCTCCTTTATGAAACGCATACTTCACACTTATATTATACAAGGAATATATTAAGAAAACGTAACATAAGTATTAAGATTGATGAACTTTATTTCGCTCCGTTTTTTTGTGCAATATATAAAAACTGCATTGACTTTTTTTCTGGATTATAGTATACTTATTATGAATAGATATTGTGTAAAAATGTGAAAGGATTGCAGAAAATGAAAAAGAACTTTTTGAAAGTTTTATCTTTTGCTTTGGCTATCGTGATGCTTCAGTGCTGTGCGATTTCAGTTTTTGCAGAAGGAAAAGTAAGTGAAAATATCACGTGGAAGCAGGAAGGCTCCGTTTTAACATTTGAAGGCGCCGGCGATATGGTGCTCGAATATGAATATATTACGCAGATTCCGTGGTATAATTTGCGCGCGGAAATCGACACGATTGTGATAGGCGAGGGAATCACTTCTATCGGCGAAGGCGCATTTACTGCGTTTCGCCTTTTGAAAACCGTTTCACTTCCCGAAACACTTTCTGTGATTGGAGCGAGTGCATTTCTTTCCTGTGAAGGACTCGAAAACATCACACTTCCCAATCGCGTGATTGAAATTCACGGTGGCGCATTTGTAGGATGTGAGAACTTAAAAACAATTTCCATCCCGGGCAACACCTATAAAATCAGTGAAGATGCATTTTATAACTGTTTTGATGTAAACATTGTCGGCATTTCCGGCTCTTACGCGGAAGACTTTGCAAAGATAACGGGAATTCCGTTTAGAAACGAGCGCGCGCTTCCGAAAGACATCATGGTAACAGTGAATCACATTCCCGTAGTGTTTGACCAGCCGCCCACTATCGTGAGCGACAGGACACTCGTTCCGCTCCGCGCAATTTTTGAAGCGATGGGCGCAAATGTAGAATGGGATGCAAAAACAAGAACCGTAAGTGCTACCCGCGGAGAAGACAAACTCTCTTTGGTAATCGGAACGAATATCATAAACAAAAACGGAGAAGACATTAAAATTGATGTTCCTGCAATGATTATCGGTGACAGAACCATGGTTCCCGCCCGTGCAATTGCAGAATCACTCGGCGCAAGCGTAGATTGGAACCCGCATACAAGAACCGTCATTATTGACGACTAAAAACGTTCATCCTGTATGAAAAATACAAAAAATATATTATACAAGTAAATGGAGGTAATTATCATGGCGAAAAAAAGATACGTTGGAGATTATCCGGTAATCGGTATCCGCCCCACAATCGACGGACGCCGTGGTCCTTTAAAGCTTCGTGAATCTTTAGAAGACCAGACAATGGCTTTGGCAAAAGCTGCAAAGAAATTATTTGAAGAAAATATTTACTATTCAAACGGCGATCCTGTAAAAGTAGTAATTGCAGACACAACCATTGGTCGTGTACCTGAAGCTGCTGCTTGTGCAGACAAATTCAGAAAAGAAGGCGTAGATATCACACTTACCGTTACACCTTGCTGGTGCTACGGTTCTGAAACCATGGATATGGATCCGAACACAATTAAAGGTGTATGGGGCTTTAATGGTACAGAACGTCCCGGTGCTGTTTACCTTGCTGCTGTTTTAGCAGGTCATGCACAGAAAGGCTTGCCGGCGTTCGGTATTTACGGCCACGAAGTTCAGGACGTTGATATGGTAAATGAAATTCCTGAAGATGTAAAAGAAAAACTCTTAAGATTCGGTCGCGCAGCTGTTGCAGTTGCTACAATGCGTGGTAAATCTTACCTTCAGATTGGTTCTCAGTGTATGGGTATTGCCGGTTCTATCATGGATCAGGACTTCATGGAATCTTATTTCGGTATGCGTATTGAATCCGTTGACGAAGTTGAAGTGCTCCGTCGTATGGAAGAAGGCATCTACAACGAAGAAGAATACCAAAAAGCTCTTGCATGGACAAAAGAACATTGCAAAATGGGCCGTGACGACAATCCCGATTCTGTAAAATTCAGTGATGAAGAAAAAGAAAAACAGTGGGAATTCACAGTTAAGATGTACTGCATTATTAAAGACTTAATGGCAGGTAACAAAAATCTTGACGATAAATTTGAAGAAGAAAAAGCAGGCCACAATGCAATCGTAGGTGGTTTCCAGGGTCAGCGCCAGTGGACAGACCATTGGCCGAACTGTGACTATCCGGAAGCGCTTCTTTCTTCTACATTTGACTATGAAGGCGCGCGTGAACCGTTCACACTTGCAACAGAAAATGACGTATTAAACGGTATGTGTATGCTGTTTATGAGACTCCTCACACATCGTGCACAGATTTTTGCTGACGTTCGTACCTACTGGTCTCCGGAAGCGGTAAAACGTGTAACAAACTATGATTTAGCAGATAAAGCAAAAGCAAACGGCGGTATCATCCACCTCCTGAACTCCGGCGCAGCGTGCTTAGACGCTTGTGGCGAA
>JAZRET010000238.1:0-4731 GCA_045660945.1 Congzhengia sp. | reverse complement strand
AAGTCGTGCCCAGCAGTCTTTACATTCTTTTGTCGCGTAAGCGTTACACATTTTAAATTCATTCACGACTTCTTTGTTTTTGATGCCGTCAAAGATATTTCCGACAAGATACGCTTCATCTCCGACAAACTGATGGCACGGATAGAGGTCGCCCCACGGGGTAACTGCGAAATATTCTGTTCCCGATCCGCAACCGGAGATGCGCTTATAGATACACGGCCCACCGGTTAAGTCAATCATATAGTGATAGAATGTAAATCCGTCTCCGGCCTTTTTTCTGCGAATCATTTCTTTTGCAAGAATTTCATACTGCTCACAAACCGTTTTGATGTCTTCATCCGTTAAAGCGTAAGGGTCTTCCGGCGCGCAGACAACCGGTTCCATGGAAAGTTCAGAAAAACCCAAATCGAGCATATGTAAAATATCATTGGTGAAATCGGGGTTTTCGTGCGTAAAGGTTCCGCGCATATAGTAGCCCTGACCGCCTCGGGAAGAAACGAGTTTTTGGAATTTCGGAACAATGGTATCGTAACTTCCTTTTCCGGATGCGGTCTTACGAAGACGGTCATGCACTTCTTTTCTGCCATCTAAAGATAAAACGACATTGTGACACTCTTTGTTTGCAAATTCAATCACATCATCGTCTATGAGCATGCCGTTGGTGGTGAGTGTAAAACGGAAGTTTTTGTTGTGCTCTTTTTCAATCGAACGGGCATAGGCGACGATTTTTTTAACAACATCAAAATTCATTAAGGGTTCGCCGCCAAAGAAGTCTACCTCTAAATTGCGGCGAGTTCCGGAATGTTCAACCAAAAAGTCAATCGCGCGCTTTCCGACTTCAAAACTCATAAGTCCACGCTCTCCGCAGAAATTTCCCTGCGCCGCAAAACAGTAGTCGCAGGTGAGGTTACAGGTGTGCGCGATATGAAGGCATAATGCTTTTACATCTGTGTGGCGGTTTTTAAGGTCAAACGCTCTTCCTTCAAAAATGTCTTCTGTGAAGAGTTTTCCGTCTTTTTTTAGTTCTTCGATGTCGGAGAACAGTTCGTCTAATTCTTCTTCTGTCACATCGGGAGTGTCTTTATATTTTTCTAAAATGATTTTCTTTATTTCATCGTGGCTTTTTTCTTCGTACATCGAGATAACATCGTATGCAACTTCGTCCACACTGTGAACACTTCCGCTTGCCATATCTAAAACGATGTTATAGCCGTTTAATTTATACTGGTGAATCATTTTTTTCCTCCAAACAAAATGACGGGGCTGCTAAAAACAGCCCCGCATCAATTGTTTTTTAAACCTTATTTGTTTTCACACTGCTGGTTTGCAACACCGCAGGATGTTTTACAAGCGGACTGGCAAGATGTCTGGCATTCGCCGCAGCCGCCTTTTTCTAAAGTTTTCTTTAAGTCTTTTGTTTCTAATGTTTTAATTCTTGTCATGTGAAACGCGCTCCTTTTTTTAAACTTCTTTGTGTAAAAATTATATCACATCAAAACTGTGCTTGTCAAGGGATTTTCTTTATTCAATAACAATTTCATTCGGGTCTTCTTCATCTTCTGCGAGCATCTCATCTTCCGGAATATCATCGCCCATTTCTGCGATTTCTGCATTGTAAAGACGTGGGCCGGTAACGTTTGCTTTGTCTAATGCATCAATTACGATGGAGAGTTGCACGTCAGAAAGAGTGCCGGCTTTGTGCATTCTATAGGCAGAAAGTTCCATCGCAGAGCGGAAATCGGAAAATCCGCTGCTACTGTTTAAAAGACAAAGTGTACGAAAGTGGAGTTGTCCTAACTTTGCAACGCCGATGCCGTTTGCATACATTTCATATGCCGCGTGTGAAAGAACGGTACTATAAAAATAGCAGTCTTCTGTTTTTGACGGGTTGATTTGTTCGGGAAGTATTTCGTGGTATCCCGCGTCAGGGTTTGCAAGGTTTCTTACGCCGTGCACCCAGTCCGGTCTGTCGCTTTCTGCGAGTTCTGCAAATACGTCTGCAAAAGATTCTGCCAAAATTGCGTTTTCGTTTGCAGCAGACGTTCCGCAGAAGTGTGCAATGTTCGCCATTACGCCGTGCGCATATTCGTGTATTGCTACGTTTTCATTTAACAGCGTGCTGTTTTCAGAGTCCTGAATAAACATTAGCACGTCGCCCGAGAACTGGGCAAGTTCTAAAGGCAAGCGGTCGGGAACATAACTGTTTGCATTTAAGTAAACATTTACGGGAGTTCCTTTTCCGTCTAACCCGCGCCAGTCGTGTTTTGTTGCAAAATAGTTGTACGCTTTAGTTAATATAGCGTTTGCGTTTGCAACATATTCAGAAGTTTCTCCGGAAACGTCGATTGGTTCAACGCTTCCCGCCATTTCTGGATTATTCCAATTGAATTTGTCATTTACCATATAAAAGGAGATGGCATCGTTGTTAATAATGGGTTTCTTTTTTTCTTGTACTTCCTGTTTTTCTGCAGGCTCTGCACCGTCTTCATTTTCAAAACTTGCTGTGTGAGAAATGAAAATACCTGCGCCTGTGTCAGCATCAACAAAAATGTCATATGCGACGAAAGAACCCTGCTCACTATAGCCGGAAGCGTTCGCACAGTAAGCGAGATACGTGTATCCGTCGTAGTTACAAACCACTAAAGAAGCAGGGGTAATATTTGCACCCTCTATGATACGAGTCTCGCGGGATAATTTGTTGATGTATGCATTGATGGAATTTGCTGCTTTTGCAGGCTCGATTTTTGGTGTAAGGTCGAGTCCTGAAGTTTCTACAAAACGACCGTTTAAAGCAAGTGCTTTTCCGCCGCCGTCTGAAAATACAATCATTTCGCCACCGACAACGGGAATGTCTTCCACAGCCTGCTGAAAACGATAATAAGAATCGCCATTTACTGTGATATGGCTCTCAAGCCTATAAGAAAGATTCTCAGATGTGTTTCCAAACTCAGGAAGTGCAGATTCGATGGCCGAAAGTGCGGAGGCTTCATCGGTAATTTGAACGCCCGTAAATCCTTCGCCCAAGAACTTCTTCACAACGTTTCCGGGAACACCGGTAGGTTTTATTAAATTCACTTCGGCATTGGTATTTTTTACAGGTTTTCCGTAATTTTTAAAATAGTACATTGTGCCGCAGCCTGCTGCAAGGCAGAATACAACAATAAAGGAAACCATTGCAATGCGAAATCTTAGTTTTTTTCTTTTTGCTCTCAATTCGCGCTGTTCTTGAATGAGGTTGAGCTCATTATGGATTTCCGGCATAGAATCTATAAAACTACTGTTCTCGGAATCATCTTCTAACAGATTGGTTCCGCAATGCGGACAAACAAAATCCTGTTCGGTGTATTTTTTTCCGCAAATATGGCATTTCATAAAAACCATCCTTTCTGTGCTTTCGATGTCACATCTATACAACATACATTGTATCAAAAGCGAACCAAAAAAGTCAATCAATCGGAAAATTTGTAAAGAAAATGACATAAAAATCCCCTCTATGATGACAGATAGAGGGGAAGAATTATTATTTTTCTTTTTCTTGGGGCGCTTTCACCGTAAGTTTTCTCATCATTTCTGCCGCATTTTTTCGGCGGAGAGAGAGCGTATCATCGGCATCTTCAGGGAGAAACATAATACCTGCATAGACATTATCAATAATAAACTGCATATCGGTTAGAATTTCACTGTCTGTAAGACGCACCGCAACAGCAACGCCGTCTTTAAAATAGAGGTCTTCTTCACGAAATGCAGAAATGTCCAAATAATCCTCAAGCGGGGCGAAGAAATCCTTTTTGGAAAAACGGTCGATATTTGTTTTATCCATCAAAATCAGGTCGCCCTGCGCATAAGCAATTGCGGAAGAAAACTGCGAAGTTGCAATTTTATCATTGTCGCTCTTTCCGCTTTCCGAAATGTAAAGAGAGTTCATGGTGATGATTTTTTCACCGTTTTTATCGGCGTCTTCTATTACGTCTGCGAGCGGGTCTTGAAATTCGTATTCCTGCATTGTTAAGGGACGGGCGAACACCGATAACACCTCGGCGTCAGAAGGTTTTTTTGCGCCGTCCTCTGCTAGTGTGAGTCCGATTAAAACGGCAAAAAAGATTAAAACTCCACCGAGGCAATACCATTTATTGTAATACCAGAAGTTTTCGATTGATGCGACAAAAGCGCTTTTTTCCTTTTTTTTCTCTTTCAATGAAAGCACGCCTTTCTGTTGTTTTTGATATTAGTGTTCCAAAAAATTATAATTTATAAATCCTCTTCCTTTGGACGAAACATTGGCATTAATTCTAATTTAAATAAGTTCATTTTATGTTTTTGGTCAATGATTTTTTTCTTTTCCTCGTCTTCAATTACGCCCTCACGGATATAGCGGTCAAGTTCCTCGTAAGTAAAGCCCAGATTCTCTTCATCTGTTTTTCCGCAAAGACCGTCGATAGGGGTTTTATCTACTAAAACATCGGGAAGTCCTAAAATGCGTCCAATTTCTTTTACTTCTGTAACGGTTAGATGTGACATCGGAGAAAAATCGCCGACGGAATCGCCGTAGCGGGTGGAGTAACCGACCCAGTCTTCTGAAAGGTTACAGGTGTTTGCAACGCGTCCGTTTACGCTTTGTGAAATGGCGTAAAGCGTGCTCATACGAATGCGCGGCGGGATGTTTTGTTTTGTCTGTGCTGTGAGTTCCAAATCTTTGGGCATATTTTTCAAAACGCCTTCTACGGCGTCTTC
>JAZRET010000237.1:0-5032 GCA_045660945.1 Congzhengia sp. | reverse complement strand
AATGGCGCTCCGTTGCAAAATTCGATTTTACAACATAAATCCCTTCGGGGCACATCACTTCAATGCCGCTATCGGGCGAAATCTCCTCGATTGCCTTTACGACACGGGCAGCACTTTTCTCCACCGGCACCGTACTGATATACTTCTTTTTCTCAAAATCATAAATTCCGCATCCGTTTTGGCAGACACACGGAAAGTTGAGTTTTATTCCCGGAAGAACCGGCAAAATTGCCTCCGGTACTCTTCCTGATGCAATCGTGAATTTTCCGCCGTGTGCCTGAAAATATTCGATTGCTTCTAAATTTTCCTTTGGCACTTTATTTTCGTTATTGATAAGCGTGCCGTCAACATCGGCACACAAAACCAGTCCCTCAAATCGTTTCATTGTTCTTTCCTCCCCATATTGAAACCATTCCTGTTTATTTTAGCACATTTCTTTTTCTTTTGCAAGTGTATATAAATGCACAAAATAATGTATATTTATGTATAATATTCGCATAATTATGCATAAAAATACAAAAATATGCCAAAAATGTCCGAAAAGCCCTTGACTTTTCCAAAAGATACTGTATAATGATAGTTGTAATTTGATTTTTACTTTGAAAGGAAGTTATTTATAATGAAAGAAATCAAAAAAGTTATTTTGGCTTACTCCGGTGGTCTTGACACCTCCATCATCATTCCGTGGCTTAAGGAAAACTACAATAACTGTGAAGTTGTTGCAGTTGCTGCCGATGTTGGTCAGGACTCTGAACTCGACGGTTTAGAAGAAAAAGCATTAAAGACCGGCGCAAGCAAACTCTACATTGAAGATTTAAACAAAACATTTGTTGAAGACTATATTTGGCCCACATTAAAGGCCGGCGCAAAATACGAAGGTTACCTTTTAGGTACATCTTTTGCGCGTCCTGCAATCGCAAAACGCCTCGTTGAAATCGCGCACAAAGAGGGCGCAGACGCGATCTGCCACGGTTGCACAGGCAAAGGTAATGACCAGGTTCGTTTCGAGCTCGGTATCAAAGCATTTGATCCCACACTTACCATCATCGCTCCCTGGCGTATCTGGGATTTAAAATCCCGTGATGATGAAATTGATTACGCGGAAGCACACAACATCCCGTTAAAAATCACACGCGAAACCAACTACTCTAAAGATAAAAACCTCTGGCATTTATCTCACGAAGGCTTAGATTTGGAAGATCCCAACAACGAGCCGATGTATGATAAAATCTTAGAACTTGGCGTATCTCCCGAAGCTGCTCCCGACGAAGCAACTTACATTACCATTTCCTTTGAAAAAGGTATTCCGGTAAAATTAAACGGAGAGGCTCTTGACGGCGTAAGTATGATCAGAAAACTCAACGAATACGGCGGCAAAAACGGTATTGGTATTTTTGACGTTGTTGAAAACAGACTCGTTGGTATGAAGAGCCGTGGCGTTTATGAAACACCGGGCGGCACAATTCTTTACCACGCACACGAAGTGTTAGAAACAATCTGCTTAGACAAAGAAACTGCGCACTTTAAAGCAACTGTTGCACAGAAGATGGCAGACATCGTTTACAACGGTCAGTGGTTTACACCGCTTCGCGAAGCAATCTGTGCATTCGTTGATGACACACAGAAAACTGTTACCGGCGATGTAAAATTAAAACTTTACAAAGGTAACATTATGAATGCCGGCGTAACAAGCCCGTATTCTTTATATGATGAAGTAACCGCATCCTTCGGCGAAGACGAAGATTACAACCAGAAGGATTCTGAAGGATTTATCAACTTGTTTGGTCTGCCGATCGCTGTAAAAGCAAAGCTTGATAAAAAAGCAGGCAGAAACACAAACTTTTAATTTGCTCACTTGAATAAAAAATAAAGTAACAAGAAAACACGCACGGAGTTCCATTCCGTGCGTGTTTTCTTTCTTGTGCGAATCTATGAATTTTTACGCATCTTTTTTCTTTTTGCGCATATACTGTTTTGGAAAGAAAATAATTTTTAATTTTAGAAAAAAGTATTGACATCTCCCCCACTTTATGCTATAATTCTAAAGGTCGCAAGAAACGAGGCCAATGTTGCGGTTTTTGTGGCTCGGTAGTTCAGTTGGTTAGAATGCCAGCCTGTCACGCTGGAGGTCGTGGGTTCGAGCCCCATCCGAGTCGCCAAATTTGCCTCTGTAGCTCAGTCGGTAGAGCAGGGGACTGAAAATCCCCGTGTCGGTGGTTCGATTCCGCCCGGAGGCACCACCTTCACAAATCAATTTCATATGCGGGAGTGGCTCAGTGGTAGAGCGTCACCTTGCCAAGGTGAACGTCGCGAGTTCGAATCTCGTCTTCCGCTCCAAAAGGTCCTGTTTTTACAGGCAGGACCTTTCTTTTAAAAACAAAATATGGCGCCATAGCCAAGTGGTAAGGCAGAGGTCTGCAACACCTTCACCCCCAGTTCAAATCTGGGTGGCGCCTCCAAAAATAAAAAATCCTATCGTTTGATAGGATTTTTTATTTTTGTACTATTCACTATTCATTCTTCACTATTCACTTTTCTCTAAATTTTTATGTGAAGCCTAAACCTAATTCTAATCTTTTTTAAATTCAATGATATCTTCAATTCTGCAATCTAACGCAGTACAAATTTTATTTAAAATAAAACTGTCATACCGCACAACTTTGTTTTTGTAATAATTATCAATGATATGATAACGAATTCCCGTACGCTTTGCCAGTTCATATCTTGAAATATTCTGATTGTCCAGCACAGAATCAAGTGTAATTCTTATCATAAACTCACCTCTATCTTGATTCTAATAAATATATATCTTATTGACAATTCCCATAAAAAGATGTATACTTATATAGATATATTTAAAGGAGATGATACTGTGGCTGAAATCTGTTTGGATTGTTGGAACAAAATAAACGAAACGGAAGACGACGAGAAAAAATATGTTTTGTCAAAAGACTTGGATTTATGTGAGGAGTGCGGAGAATGGAAACCTATCATTATTATGGAACGCAAGGCTTATTATATGCGTAAACTTAGATTTTTAATTTTGCCGTTTAAAATCATTTATTATGTTTTCTATATCCTATGGAAATTGTTAACACTCCCGCATTCAATATTTATACACGCCAAGTCGAAAAAGAAACGATAAACGAAAAAGGATGCGATTTTTCGCATCCTTTTTTCAGTTTAAAACTTGTTTTCCCGCATGATCTATAAAATAGTTTTCCTTATAAATTAAATCTGACGCTTTTAAGAACTTATATCCCTGCTTTTTCAAGTTTTCAATCACCTTTGGCAGTGCCTCCGGCGTATTTTTTGCGCCGTTATGGAAAAGCATGATAGAGCCGGGTTTTACGCGGTTTGTGACGCGCTCTGTGATTTCGTCTGCGGATAAATTCTTCCAGTCTAAACTATCCACATCCCACTGAAGTGTAAACATCCCCTGATTTGTCGCTTCCTTAATTACGGCGTTATTGTATTCTCCGTACGGCCCACGGAACAAAATCGGGCGCACGCCCGTTACGTGCTCAATTTTGTCATTACACTTTTCAATTTCTTCTTTGATTTTCACGTCCGAAAGTTGATCGATATGCGGATGCGTATCAGAATGGTTCATAATCTCATGCCCTGCTTTGTGAAACTTCTTGACCGATTCGGGATACTTTTCCACCCAACTTCCGACCATGAAAAATGTTGCAGGCACATCGTATTTTTCTAAAATTTCAATTAAAATATCGGTGTCGGTGTCATCCCACGCTGCATCAAACGTTAAGGCGCACACCTTTTCTTCTCCACGGTCAACGCTATAAATCGGAAGAAGTCGGTCTCCCCCGTCACTGTAAACATCCGCGCTCTCAATCGTACCGAAAACGGCAATCCCAACGGCGCAACAAAGAAGTGCCAGATACGAAATTGCCCGTTTTTTGTTTAAAACAAATACTTTCATTTTCTATTCCTCCGCAAGTTTTTACTTGTAGATAATTTATGCGAAGATAAGGGGGAATAGAACAAAAAGGTTCGAATCCCCTTTTAGCGCCGCAGGCGCTCACTCGCAAAAGGTTGATAGTGAAACAAAGGCGTTATGAGCGCGTTTACAAGCGAATAGCCGACTTGAACGTTACCTTTTGCGAAAAAGGAGGAACAGTGAAGCGGGTGACTGATTTTTTTGCATAAAAAATCGGAACAAGCATAACTTGTTCCGACGTGGCGGAGGCCCTCTCAGGGTTCGAATCCCACAAAATGAATGCACAAAAAAAGACATCCAAACGGATGTCTTTTTTGATAAGCCGAGTGCGCGCTCGTAAAAAGGTGGTAGCGACAGAGAACCGTCGTGAGGGCGCTTGCAACCGAACAGGTGCGCTGAGCGTGCCTTTTTACGAAAAAGGAGGAACAGTGAAGCGAGTGACTGATTTTTTTAAACAAAAAAAATCGGAACAAGCGTAACTTGTTCCGACGTGGCGCGCCTGAAGGGATTCGAACCCCTGACCTTTTGGTTCGTAGCCAAACACTCTATCCAGCTGAGCTACAGGCGCATATTTGGTTGTTATTTTGGTCTTCCAAAAATCAGCAAATACTATTATAGCACGATGTTTTTAAAAATGCAAGTTTTTTTTAAAGAAAATGAAAAACTTTTTTCTTCTCGCCGTTTCGGTATGGAAAAGCCTCGCCTTTCATATAGTTTTATGAGGTGAAGTTTATGAAATGGTTTTCTCATAAAAATAAATACTTTCTCGTTTTCTGCGCAGTTTCCTGCGTCATTTCTCTATGCATTTCTGTTTTTGTTTCTTCTTTTCCACCAACCCCCTCCACTACCGTTTCCACAAACGGCGATTTTATCAAATGGGTGGATTTTACGCCGACTTACACCGCCCTTTCGGACTGTTTAAACTACGACCTTACAACTTACGGCGAAAAACACCACGCAAGTTGGATTGACCTTTTGGCGCTCCTTGCCGCAAGCGGAGACGGCACGTTTTCTTCCTATAAATCTTCCGACTTAAAGAAAATTACCGATTTGCTCTCGGGCGGCACTCCC
>JAZRET010000236.1:0-5954 GCA_045660945.1 Congzhengia sp. | reverse complement strand
TACCGACGGCGTGAAACAGGGCTTTGATTTAGAGATGTTAGAGCAGGTGCTTTCCGTCGTAAATGTTCCCGTTATCGCATCGGGCGGAGCCGGCGGAATTTCCGATTTTGTCGACCTTTTCAAAACGCTTCCCACGATTGACGCAGGGCTTGCGGCATCTATCTTCCACTTTGGCGAAGTAGACATAAAGGATTTAAAGAAAGAACTACATAAAAATAACATCACAGTGCGTATGTAAGGAGAACCGTTATGTTTGATATTGAAACTTTAAAATTTGATGAAAAGGGCTTGATTCCTGCAATCGTGGTAGACGCTGATACGAAAAAGGTGTTAACCCTTGCTTATATGAATAAAGAAAGCCTTAAAATTTCCATGGGAAAAGGCTTAACGTGCTTTTATAGCCGCTCTCGTCAAGAACTTTGGCTCAAAGGCGAAACATCAGGTAATTATCAGCACATCGTTTCCATCACGGCAGATTGCGATAAAGATGCATTGACCGTGCTTGTGAAAAAAGACGGACCAGCCTGCCACCTCGGCACAGATTCCTGCTTTAACGAAACCGTTTTTGAAAGCGATGAACTCTCTAGCTTTTCTCTTCAGGGCTTAATGGATTTACTTCAAGGAAGAAAAGACACCATGCCCGAAGGCTCTTACACAACATACCTTTTTGAAAAAGGCATTGATAAAATCTTAAAAAAGGTGGGCGAGGAGAGCACAGAAGTCATCATCGCCGGAAAAGCCGATGATAAAAAAGAAACCATCTACGAAATCGCAGACCTTGCGTATCACATCATGGTAATGATGGTGGAAATGGGAATTTCACTCGATGAAGTGAGAGAGGAACTTGCATCGCGCCATGTAATTGATAAAAAGGTAAAGCAAGAAAAAATGACAAACTAAGCGAGGCTGTCACATTTTGCGCAGACCGCTTTTCAGGCAAGTTATTTTTAAAAAGCAAAAGTAAAACAAAAAACGACTAGATCTATTTTGAGTTGGAATTCGTTAAATAACGAATTCCTTCTTTTTTTATGCCTGAAAGCTACGAACAACCGTCACCGCTCGACGTACTTTTTGTACGCCTTCGGGGTTCCGTTTGCCCGTTCTGCATCAAAATCTGACGAGCCTCAAGAGGTTTGCGGAGTATTATAAAAAGAAAAAAGTCCTCTGTGCTTCGCACAAAGGACTATTACGATTTAATGTTAAAATGCAATCACTAATTACTGAACAATTTCCACTACAACGTGTTTGTTTTCACGGTTTGCAGCGGCTTTCATAACGGTACGGATGGACTTTGCGATTCTGCCCTGTTTTCCGATGACTTTACCCATATCAGATTCAGCAACGCTGAGTTCTAATACAGTTGCATTTTCACCGTCAACTTCGTTTACAGAAACGCTATCGGGTTCATCCACCAGCGATTTTGCAATAACTGCTAATAAATCTTTCATTTTTTTCTCCTTTAGTTCTTGGAGCACAGGTTGCGCAAAAAGCGCAACCGAAATGCACCATTACTGTGTGATTCCGCTCTTTTTGAGTAAAACCTTAACAGTATCTGTAGGCTGAGCGCCGTTGCCGAGCCATTTCTTTGCTAAATCGTGGTTGATTTTGATTTCAGCGGGCTCGGTTAAGGGATTGTATGTGCCGATTTCTTCGATGAATCTACCATCTCTGGGATATCTGGAGTCAGCAACAACAACTCTGTAGAAAGGAGCTTTTTTCGCACCCATTCTTCTTAATCTGATTTTAACTGCCATGTTCGTTTCACCTCCGTATGATATTTTCTATGTTAATTTTCCATAACAAGCAAGATTATTTTTTCTTTTTCTTCTTTTTAAAGCGTTTCATTCCGTGGCCGCCCATGCCGCCCGTAAACTGCTTCACCATTTTTTGCATCTGCTCAAACTGTTTTAAAAGAAGATTTACGTCAGCCACCTGCATTCCGCTGCCGGCTGCAATTCGCCTTTTGCGGCTCGCGTTGATGATGTCGGGGTTTTCGCGCTCTTTCATCGTCATCGACTTGATGATTGCTTCAATGCGGTCAAGTTTTCTTTCGTCGATATCCGCCTCATCAATGGCTTTTGCATTGATGCCGGGCACCATCTTGATTAAAGAAGTTAAGGGGCCCATTTTTTTCATCTGCTGCATCTGCGCTAAAAAGTCGTCTAAATTAAAGGTGTTTTGACGAAGTTTTTGCTCTAATTTTTCTGCATCTTTTTCGTCAAAAGCGGCCTGCGCTTTTTCGATTAAAGACATCACGTCGCCGCTTCCTAAAATTCGGGAAGCCATGCGGTCGGGATGGAATTCTTCAATATCGGAAAGTTTTTCACCCACGCCGACGAATTTAATCGGCTTTCCGGTTACAGCTTTTACAGAAAGCGCCGCACCGCCACGGGTGTCACCGTCAAGTTTTGTCATAATCACGCCGGTGATTTCTAAGCGGCTGTTAAAAGACTCTGCAATGTTTACCGCGTCCTGACCGGTCATCGCGTCGATAACTAAGAGAATTTCTTCCGGTTCTACGGCGTTCTTCACGTCTTCTAATTCCTGCATCAAGTCGTCGTCAATGTGAAGACGGCCGGCGGTATCTAAAATCACGAAATCGTTTCCGTGCTGCTTTGCAAAAGCGATTGCTTCTTTTGCGATGGTCACCGCAGGAACTTCCGTTCCCATTTCAAACACGGGAACATCAATCTGGCTTCCAACTACCTGCAGCTGCTTGATCGCGGCAGGACGGTAGATATCGCAAGCAACAAGCAAAGGGCGCTTGTTGTGTTTTTTTCTCATAAATGCGGCGAGTTTAGCGCAAAACGTTGTTTTACCGGCACCCTGAAGACCTGCCATCAAAACAACGGTAGGCGTTTTCTTGCCGAATTCGATACGCGCGTTTTCGCTGCCCATTAGGATAGCGAGTTCGTCGTTTACGATTTTTATAATCTGCTGACCGGGTGTAAGGCTCTCTAAAACATCTGCGCCAACGGCACGCTCGGAAACATTTCCGATAAATTCTTTTACAACTTTATAGTTAACGTCTGCCTCAAGGAGAGCAAGCTTAATTTCGCGCATGGATTCTTTAATGTCTTTTTCTGTAACCAGGCCTTTGCCCTTAAGTTTTTTTAAGGCAGCCGAGAGTTTTTCGGAAAGATTTTCAAATGCCAAAATAAGCGCTCCTTTCTGCAAAGTAACTTACGTTTAAAGTTTATCCGTAATCGCGGAAAGACGGTTTGAAAGGTCTGTTGCCGCTTTTAAGAGTTTGTCGGAATGGATATAGGTTTGAATATAGTTTTCGATACCCTTAAATTCTTCGCGGATATCGGAAATTTCGTTTTTCACATCGCGGAAGCGTTTCACAAGCCCCAAAGCCGCTTCGTATTCTAGAAGCTGCTTTTCGCCGCGCTTGATGGAATCGCGCACACCCTGACGGCTGATGTTTAAGGGCGCCGCAATTTCAGCGAGCGACAAATCTTCGTTATAATAAAGTTCTAACGCCTGCGCCTGCTTCTCGGTGAGTAAATCCCCGTAAAAGTCTAAAAGCACGGCCATTTCAAAGTTTTTACTCATTTTTTCACCTCTCAACCGATGGGTGTAAAGTTCTAAACCTAAACACCTAGTCTATTTTACACTACTTTTTCCCGTTTGTCAATAGAAATTTTCAAAAAATGTGCGTTTTTCTGCGTGAAAAAATTGACAAAAAAATATCCATATGATATAATCTATGCAGTATGACATGATTTACAAAAAAACTTGAAAGGAGTTACATTGTCATGAAATATTCAGCAGAAGTAGAACATATGTGTCCTTTAGCAAAAGGCGCATATCATGGTCCTGCTCCTATTCCGCAGGAAGGCAGATGGACACAGGCTAAGGAAGTGAAAGACATTTCCGGCTTAACACACGGTATCGGTTGGTGCGCACCGCAGCAGGGTACCTGTAAGCTTACATTAAACGTAAAAGAAGGTATCATCCAGGAAGCTTTGGTTGAAAGCGTTGGTTGCTGCGGTATGACACATTCCGCAGCAATGGCATCTGAAATTTTAGTTGGTAAAACAATCTTAGAAGCATTAAACACAGACCTCGTTTGTGACGCGATTAACACCGCTATGAGAGAATTGTTCTTACAGATCGTTTACGGTCGTACACAGACCGCTTTCTCTGAAGATGGTCTCCCGATTGGCGCAGGTTTAGAAGATTTAGGTAAAGGTCTTCGTTCTCAGGTAGGTACCACCTACGCAACCTTAGAAAAAGGCCCCAGATACTTAGAACTCGCAGAAGGTTACATCACAAAAATCGCAGTGGACGATAACGGTGAAATCATCGGTTACAAATTCGTTCACCTCGGCAAAATGATGGAAATGATTGCAAAAGGTATGGACGCAAACGAAGCATTGGAAAAAGCAAGCGGCCAGTACGGCAGAGTAGACGACGCGGTGAAACTCATCGACCCGCGTCATGAATAATTAAGGGAGGTAGCGAAAATGGCATTATTTGAAAGTTATGAAAGAAGAATCGACCAGATTAATGCAGAGCTTGCCAAACACGGCATTTCTTCCCTTGAAGAAGCAAAGAAAATCTGTGACGATAAAGGTATTGATGTATATAATCTCGTAAAGAGCATTCAGCCTATCTGCTTTGAAAACGCATGTTGGGCTTATATCGTAGGTGCGGCTATCGCTATCAAAGAAGGTTGCACAAAGGCTGCTGATGCCGCTGAAAAAATCGGTATTGGTCTTCAGTCCTTCTGTATCCCCGGCTCCGTTGCTGACGACAGAAAAGTTGGTATCGGTCATGGTAACCTGGGTGCAATGTTGCTTCGCGATGAAACAAAATGTTTCGCATTCTTAGCAGGTCACGAATCCTTCGCAGCTGCTGAAGGTGCTATCGGTCTGGCTCGTTCTGCTAACAAAGCAAGAAAAGAAGACCTGAGAGTTATCTTAAACGGTTTAGGTAAAGACGCTGCACAGATCATCTCCAGAATCAACGGTTTTACATATGTGCAGACGCAGTTTGACTACTACACCGGCGAAGTAAAAGTTGTGAAAGAAACAGCTTACTCTAATGGTGAAAGAGCAAAGGTACGTTGCTACGGTGCTGACGATGTTCGTGAAGGTGTTGCTATCATGCACTTAGAAGGTGTTGATGTTTCCATCACCGGTAACTCCACCAACCCCACAAGATTCCAGCATCCCGTTGCAGGTACATACAAAAAAGAATGTATCGAACAGGGTAAAAAATACTTCTCCGTTGCTTCCGGCGGTGGTACAGGTAGAACCCTGCATCCCGATAACATGGCTGCAGGTCCCGCTTCCTACGGTATGACAGATACCATGGGCAGAATGCACTCCGATGCACAGTTCGCAGGTTCCTCCTCCGTTCCCGCCCACGTTGAAATGATGGGCTTAATCGGTGCAGGTAACAACCCCATGGTTGGTATGACCGTTGCTGTTGCTGTTGCTATCGAAGAAGCAATGAAATAAGCCGAATCTTCGGAAAAACATTTATAAAAAATAAGTCCCATCATTTTGAGTAACATCAAAATGATGGGATTTTCTTATTGCTGATATGAATTTGAATGAAATACGATTATTTCGTGATCTGCACGGTTCTGCTTTCCGGAATCCATTCCACATTGCAACCGATACTTTCTGCAATCGTACGCATAGGAACCATGGTGCGGTCGCCAATGATGATTGCGGGAACTTCCATTTCCGTTACTTCGCCTGCTTTAAACAGGTTTTTGGATCCAATCTGCAAGCTGATGACATCGCCGTTGGGAGCCTCAGCATGTACTGTGGATGTGGATTCATCCCAAAGAATAATTTTTGCACCTAAAGCTTCAAACGCCGCACGCAGGGGAACCAGTGTTCTGTCTTCCACAATCTGGGGCGGAACGTCACATTCCACAGCTGTACCGTTCACGGTCAAACTGATGGGCGCTTCTTCCGCGTATGCCGGAATCA
>JAZRET010000235.1:0-7390 GCA_045660945.1 Congzhengia sp. | reverse complement strand
TACGATCCGACTTGGTGTTAGACATTATCGCAGGTCATGACCCAAAAGACTCTACTTCTGTGAACATCGAGCATCCTTCCTATGAGGCGGCACTCACCGGCGACATCAAAGGACTTAAAATCGGTATGCCCGAAGAATATTTTGCTGACGGCACAGATGACGACGTGAAAAATGCAATTTTCGCCGCTGTAGACAACATGAAACAATTAGGTGCAGAAAGCGATGATATGAATCTTCCTCTGACTAAGTACGCACTTCCTGCTTACTATGTTATTTCTTCTGCAGAAGCAAGTTCGAACCTTGCACGTTTCGACGGTGTGAAATACGGCTACCGCGCAGAAGGATTTGAAGATTTAAATGATTTATACTGTAAAACGAGAAGCGAAGGCTTTGGAAAAGAAGTAAAAAGAAGAATTATGCTCGGAACATACGCGCTTTCTTCCGGCTACTATGACGCTTATTACAAAAAAGCACAGCAGGTAAGAACGCTTATCATGAACGACTTTAACAATGCCTTCGAAAAATACGATGTTTTAATCACGCCTACTTCTCCTTCTACCGCATTTGGTTTTGGCGAAAAAACCACCGACCCGATGCAGATGTACTTAGGAGATATCTGTACGGTGTCCATTAACATCGGAGGTCTTCCTGCAATTGTCATCCCTTGCGGCTATGACAAAAACGGACTTCCCATCGGTATTCAGATTATTGGTAAACCCTTTGGTGAAAAAACCATCTTAAATGCGGCTTACGCACTCGAGCAAACCATCACCAAAGTTAGACCGAATTTATAAGAAAGGAGCACGATAAATGAATTACGAAACCGTCATTGGACTTGAAATACACGCAGAGCTTGCTACCAAGACAAAAATTTACTGCTCCTGCGAAAACGCATTCGGCGGAGAACCAAACACCCGTGTTTGCCCCGTTTGCTCCGGTATGCCCGGAACACTGCCCGTTTTAAATAAACGTGTGGTAGACTATGCAATCAAAGCCGGTCTTGCGATGAACTGCGAAATCACCAAATTCGGAAAACAAGACCGTAAAAACTACTTCTATCCCGACCTTCCCAAAGCGTATCAGATTTCTCAGTTTGATTTGCCGCTTTGCACCAACGGTTATGTGGATATTGAAGTAAATGGCGAAACAAAGCGCATCGGCATTACAAGAATTCATATTGAAGAAGATGCCGGAAAGTTTATCCATAACGATTATGACGGCACCTCTATGGCAGACTATAACCGTTGCGGCGTGCCGCTCATCGAAATTGTATCAGAACCCGACCTCCGCTCTCCCGAAGAGGCGCACGTATTCTTGGAAACCTTAAAATCCATTTTGGAATACACCGAAGTTTCCGATTGTAAGATGCAGGAAGGTTCTCTTCGCTGCGACGTTAATGTTTCCATTCGCCCGGTTGGCTCTGATAAATTCGGCACACGTTGCGAAATGAAAAACGTAAACTCCTTTAGCGCCGCTGTTCGCGCAATGCAGTATGAAGAAAAGCGTCAGGCAGAAGTTTTAGATAATGGTGGCGTTATCGTTCAGGAAACACGCCGTTGGGATGATGTGCACGGCGAAAGCGTTTTGATGCGTACAAAAGAAGACGCGCAGGATTACCGCTATTTCCCCGAGCCGGATTTAGTTCCTATCGTTGTGTCGGATGAGTGGATTGAAGAAATCCGCAAAACCGTTCCTGAACTTGCCCCTGAAAGAAAAGCACGTTATATAAAGATGCACGGACTTCCCGAGTACGATAGCTACATCATCACATCTTCTAAAACACTTGCAGATTATTTTGACGCATGTGTAGCGGAAGGCGCAACCCCGAAAACCGTCAGCAACTGGCTTATGGGCGACATTTTGAGAACCTTAAAGGAAAAAGAGTTAGAACCCTCTGACATTCCCTTCACCGCAGAGCAACTCGCAAAAATGATTGCTTTAATTGAAAAAGGCACCATCAGTACGAGTGCTGCGAAAAAGGTTTTGGCCGCTATGTTTGAGTCTCCGGAAGATCCTGAAAAGTTGGTTGAAAAGTTAGGACTTGTTCAGGTTTCTGACGAGGGCGCAATTTTAGAGATGATTAACGAAGTGTTAAAACAAAATCCGCAGTCTATCGTAGACTACAAAGCCGGAAAAGACAGAGCACTCGGTTTCTTAGTTGGTCAGGTTATGCGTATTTCCAAGGGAAAAGCAAACCCGCAGCTTCTAAACAAGATGCTCAAAGACGCGCTCGACAACGCATAATTCAAAATAAATCCGTTATCGAAAGGATTTTTCCTTTCGATAACGGCATTTTTTCAGAAAGGAATCACTATGGGAATTTTAAAAGCAGAAGCTCTTTATAGGAGCATTTATAAATTCTGGGGCGACACAACGCCGCTTTTTGGCGACTGCGGTGAGCTTTGCGGAAAAGCATGTTGCGAAAGTGACGATTGCGCAGAGGATGAAACCGGCATGTATCTCTTCCCCGGTGAAAAGGCACTCTTTTGTAATCATCCGAACTTTAAAGTGGTTTCTTCTGACTTTACATATAAAAATAAACTCGCCGATATCGTGATTTGTAAAGGTCCGTGCAAACGAGATCTCCGCCCGCTATCGTGCCGTATTTTTCCGTTAATTCCTTATTTTCGTAAAAATTCAGGGCTTAAGATTATCATTGATCCGAGAGCAAAACATCTTTGCCCTTTAGCGCAAAAAGGAGCGCTTCCCTATTTAAACCCCGACTTTTTGCGAAAAGTAGAAAAAACATTCAGCATGCTAATTCACTTTCCTGAAGTCCGCGACTTTTTAGAAGGGCTTTCAGACATTTTAGATGACTATTTAAAATTTGACCCGGAGGATTAATTTATGAACCACACAACAATTGCCGCAATTGCAACGCCCATGGGAACGGGCGGCGTTTCTATCATCCGCGTAAGCGGTGAGGATGCCGTTACGATTGCAGGCCGCGTTTTTCACGCAAAGAGCGGCAAGAAATTAGAAAATGCAAAATCACACACCCTCCACTACGGGTTTATTAAAACAGATGAAGGAAATGTCCTAGACGAAGTTTTGGTTTCCGTAATGCGCGCACCCAATACATTTACGCGCGAAAACGTGGTAGAAATCAACTGTCACGGCGGTATGGTTGTAACAGAGAGCGTTTTGGCGCTTTTATTAAAAAACGGCGCACACCTTGCTGCTCCCGGTGAATTTACAAAACGCGCTTTTTTAAACGGTCGCCTTGATTTATCGCAGGCAGAAGCCGTGATTGATATGATCAATTCTCCATCAAGCCTCGCACTTTCCTCTGCCGCAAATCAGTTGGGCGGCGCACTGTCAGAGGAAATCAATTCTCTTCGCGACACCGTTTTGATTGCACTTTCCAAAATCAACGCAAATATTGATTATCCGGAAGAAGATATTGACGAATACGAAACGGACGAACTTGTTTTAGACCTCAAAACCGTTCGCGAAGAAATCCAAAAACTTCTTTCCACCGCAAGCCGTGGCAGACTCATCAGAGACGGTATCGACACCGTAATTTGTGGAAAGCCGAATGTGGGAAAATCTTCTGTTTTAAATCTTCTTGCACGCGACTCCCGTGCGATTGTCACAGACATTGCCGGAACGACCCGTGACGTTATCGAAGAGCGCATCACATTAAATGATGTTGTCTTAAACGTATTTGACACCGCAGGCATCAGAGAAACAGACGATAAAATCGAAAGTTTAGGAATTGATAAGTCAAAAGAATATATCGAAAAAGCAGAACTTGTGCTCTTTGTGGTGGATGGCTCAAAGCCGCTTGATAAAGAAGATAAAGAACTGTTTGAACTTCTAAAGGAAAAGCCCGTAATTGTACTTTTAAACAAAGCAGATTTGGGAATAGAACATGTAGATTCTTTTAAAGATTTTGATACCGTAACGCTTTCTGCAAAAACCGGCGAAGGTTTAGATGCGCTTTCTTGCTTGATTGAAGAAAAGTTTAAACTCGGCGCACTCACTGCTGAAAACAAAAACGTGATTACATCGCTTCGCCATAAAGAAGCTCTGTCTCACGCGGCTACTTCTCTATCGAAAGCGTATGACGCGCTCATTTCCGGCATGCCGCACGATATGGTCTCGATTGATCTTACAGACTGTGCGATGCATTTGGGCGAAATTACAGGAAAAACCGTTTCAGAAGAAATCGTTGAAAAGATTTTTGCACAGTTCTGCCTTGGAAAATAGGAAAACGCGTATATTTCAATAAAAAGAAAAATAAACTGAACCGTAAACGTAACCTGAAAGGATGACAAGCCTTGAAACAAATTAAAAAGCAATCATTTATGGAAGGCGCAGCCGTTTTGGTCATTGCGCATCTCGTTGTAAAAGTCATCGGTGCTTGTTTTAAAATACCGCTGGCAAATATTTTAGAAGAAACCGGTATGGCTTACTTTAGCCGTGCCTATAACCTTTATGCCGCAATGTTTGTTATGGCAACTGCAGGTCTTCCCGTTGCTGTTTCAAAAATGGTGTCGGAGAGTCTTGCTAAAGAAAACTATTCAGAGTCGAAAAAGGTGCTCCGCGCAGCGGTACTGCTTCTCACAGTTATCGGCGCAATCGGCGCCTCCATAATGTTTTTCGGTGCGCGCGCTTTTGCTGAAAAAGCGTTTTCTTCACCGGGTAGTTACCTGAGCATTCTTGCCATTTCGCCGGCAATTTTATTTATTTCGATACTCTCTGCATTCCGCGGCTATTTTCAGGGACATTCTAATATGGTGCCCACGGCGTATTCTGAAGTTTTAGAGTCTGTTGCAAAACTTGTCATCGGGCTTTTGGGCGCATATATCTTAATGAAAATCTCTTATGAGGCGGCTGCCGCAGGTGCAGTATTCGGTGTAACATTAGGCGGACTTTTTGCCCTGTTTTTACTTGTTTTCTTCTATTACAAAAATAAGAAAAGCACGCTGGACGGAGATAAAACAAAGTCTCGCTCCACAAAACAGATTTTCGTAAAACTTTTAACCATCGCCATTCCGATTACAATCGGCGCGGCGGTAATGTCTTTAACCAATGTAATTGATACCTTTATGATTGGAAATCGCCTTCAGGCAATCACGGTTTCGCCCGCGCTTTATAACACTTTAACAGAATTTTTCGGTGTGAGCCCGGAAAGCGCGAAAATCGGCGCGCACATTTCGGCAAAGGCGGCAGACGTTATGTATGGCTCTTACTCGGGCTACGCAATGTCACTTTTTAATCTCCCTCCCTCAATCATCACATCGATTTCAATGAGCATTGTACCTGCCGTTTCTGCGGCACTTGCCGTTAGCAACAAAAAAGAATCAAGACTCTTAACCGAATCTTCCATCAGGATCACAACAATTTTCGCACTTCCCTGCGCGATTGGGCTCTCGGTTTTATCTTCTCCGATTTTAATCGCGCTTTACAACAACGCAAGAGCGACTCAGACACTTTCCATCCTTTCATTGTCGATTGTGTTTGTTTGCATTGTTTCGGTTTCCACCGCTATCTTACAGGCATCGGGACACGTTTTTATCCCCGTTCGCAATATGTTAATCGGAGGCGCGTTTAAAGCGCTATCTAACTACATTCTAATCGCCGTTCCCACTTTAAATATCGGCGGCGCACCGATTTCAACGTTCGGATGCTACCTTTTAATTGCAACCTTAAATCTTGTATCCGTATGGAAAATTATAAAGCCGAACTTTTCCGCAAAAGACTTTATCATAAAACCTCTGGCATCTACACTTTTGATGGGTGCTTCCGTCTTTTTGATTTACAATATTGCGGCAAAACTCTTTGGATGCCCCACAGTTGGAATATCTGTAAACTTTGTACCGCAGACAGCCGTTGTAACACCGCTTCTTTCCGCGGTTCGCCTGAAAACCATCATTTGTCTCGGCGGTGCAATTTTAGTTGGCGTAATTGTATATGCCATTGCAATCATACTGTTTAAGGCTCTAAAACGTGAAGATATTGAAATGTTACCAAAGGGTACAAAAATTGCAATAATTTTAGATAAATTTAAACTTTTATAGAAAATATCACACTTTGTGTCAAAAATACGCCGGAAAACGAGGAAAAACCTATGAATTTTACAAAAAAGGACTATACTTTTCAAGATTTAATTGATATAATGAAAGTGTTGCGAGGTGATGGCGGATGCCCTTGGGACCGCGAACAGACGCATCAGTCTATCAAATACGCAATGCTTGAAGAAGCCTGTGAGGCGATGGAAAGTCTGGACAAAAAAACGCCGGACGATTTTGCAGATGAACTCGGTGATTTACTGCTTCAGGTCGTATTTCACGCGGAAATTGGAGAAAGCAATAACACCTTCTCTATCCAGGATGTGTTAAATCACATCTGCAAAAAACTCATTTCCCGTCATACGCATATTTTCGGAGATGATACATCCGAAACCGCAGAAGACGTGTTAAACCTTTGGGAAAAAAATAAACTCGCCGAAAAAGGACAAAAAACGCAGACCGAAGCAATGCGCGATGTTTGCTCTTATCTTCCCGCTTTAATCCGGGCAGAAAAAGTACAGAAGAAAGCCGCAAAAGTTGGGTTTGACTGGGACGATGTTTCAGGCGCTTTCCAGAAACTTCACGAAGAAACAGAGGAAGTGGAACAAGCGGCAAAGTCGGGTGATTCAAAAAAAATAGAAGAAGAACTCGGCGATCTACTCTTCTCCTGTGTAAATGTAAGCCGCTTTTTAAAGATAAATCCGGAAGAGGCATTAAAGAAAGCATCCGATAAATTCGTTGACCGGTTTGAAAAGGTCGAAAACGCGGCGACAAAACACGGCAAAAATTTATCTGATATGACGCTTCCTGAAATGGATGCTATTTGGGATGAAGTAAAAAAGAACGAAAACAAATGATAATACATATAGCACCGCTATATTGCATTATAATTAACTATACTTTTAGGAGGAAAAAGATATGAACAAAACAGAATTAGTTGCAGCTATGGCTTGCAAAGCAGATCTTTCCAAGAAAGATGCTGAAAAAGCACTCGCAGCTTTCGTTGACGTTGTTGGCGAAACATTAAAAAAGGGTGACAAAATCCAGTTAGTTGGTTTCGGCACATTCGAAACAAGAAAGAGAGCTGCTAGAGAGGGCAAAAACCCCCAGACAGGCGCAAAAATTAAAATTGCTGCTACAACAGTTCCCGCTTTCAAAGCTGGTAAAGCTTTAAAAGATTCTATCGCGAAATAATTGAAACACCACATAAAAAATAAGACCTGCTAATTCAGCAGGTCTTTTTTTTGCACAAAAAAAGAGCCCAACCCTTACTACAGAGGGCCGGGCAGCAATTGCCCGGTGGTCTGTCTCGGGGTGGCTCTATACATAGTATACGCGATAACGGCTCAAAAATCAACCCTAAATTTAAAAAA
>JAZRET010000234.1:0-9690 GCA_045660945.1 Congzhengia sp. | reverse complement strand
CTTCCTAAGACCGCTTGGCCTCCGACTTAATAAAGATATGCTCCGCCAACAGCGACAATAGCTGTGCTGAAAAACGTAATCAGTGCAGTAAGTACAATGTGTTTTTTTGAAAACAAGACGACCTCTCCTTAACGGTTTATTATGTATTTCTTATCGTAAGTATGGCATCGGGTCCGTTGTCTTACCATTTAGAAGCACTTCAAAATGCAAGTGGTTGCCGGTCGATGTACCGGTTGTGCCGACTAAAGCGACAACCTGACCTTTTTTAACTGTCTGTCCCTTGGATACCAAAAGTCTCTGTGCATGACCATAAAGCGTTGATACACCGCCACCGTGGTCAATAACAAGACAGTTGCCGTAACCGCCGTTCCAGCCTGCCATTTTTACAGTACCATCTGCTGCGGCCAAAATATTTGTGCCGCCCGGCGCCGCCAAGTCAATACCACTATGGAATTTTTTCGTTTTATAGACCGGGTGAATTCGGTATCCGTACGGTGAAGAAATTCTCGTATAGCTCGGGGCAGGCCAACAGAATACGCCACCAGTATATTTTACCGTGTCTGTACTCTTTGAAAGAGACGGTGCAAGCGACGCTTTTAACGCTTCTTCCTGTCTTCTCGCTTCTTCATAAACCTGCTTATACTTTTCGATATCCTGCTCTAAGGACTTTGTAAGTGCTTCTTTTTCGCTGAGTTTTGTCTGAAGCACACCTTCTTTGTCGGCGGCGATTACGCGCGCCTCTTCTTTTTCTGCTTTTCTTGCCTCAATGACTGCCTTTGCGCCTTCTACACTGTTCTTTAAAGAAACCATCTCGTCGATAATTGCCATATCATGCTCTGTAATTTCGTTGATGGTTTCAAGGTGGGTTAAAAATTCGGAAAAACTGGTGGAAGAAAGCAGCAAGTCAATATAACTGCTGGTAGAGGTTTCATCCATAAAGCGGAGAACTCTTTTAAACTCGTCATTCTGAAGCTCTATATTTTCTTCATATTTCGCAATTTCCGCTTCTTTTTCTGCAATTTGCTCATCAGCATCAGCAATAATTGCATCAATTTCGAAAATTTCTGTCTGAATAATGTCAATTTCACGATTTAACTGTTCACTTTGTGCCACGACATCGTTCTTTTTATTTTCAGCATCCTTGATTTTGTCAAGCGCCTCTTGCTTTTCCTTGCTCGCCTTGTTTATTTTTTCCTGAACAGTTTCTGCTCTTACAACATTTTGTCCGTCATTTGTGAGACAAAGAGGAATGCTGAAAAGAAGTGCTAAAACAATCGCTAAGATTCTTCTTTTTACCTTCATCTTTTATTTCTCCTTTTTCAATATTTCATAGGCTTTTTCATACTGTCTGTCTTGCTCTACTTCTACTTCTGCCATTTTATCATTTAAAGTATTCTGCGTGGTGTAATCCATCACGCCGTATACAGAAAGTCCGGTTAATTTTTGGAAGGTTTCTGTTGCGCGCTTGGTGTCTTCATCAAAAACACCGTCTACCGCTCCGGGATCTATTCCCAAAATTTTTAAGCGCTCTTCGATGGCCAAAACGTCGTTTCCTTTATCACCAACTTCATAGCGGTCAGAAAACGTCATGGGCGTGAGTTTTGACTGATCATAAGGAACACGAACATTTGCCACACGCACATCCGGTGTGATACCAACACCGTTTATCGGAGAACCATCCGGTTTTGTAAACTCTGCCACAGAGAGTTTAATATCTCCAAGCTCTGCAGTGGAAGGACTAATCAGTCCTAAAAATTCTTGCATGCTGCCTTTCCCATAAGTATCCACGCCAACAACCTTGGCAATTTTTAAATTCTGAAGTGTGCCCGTAAACATCTCTGCCGCACTTGCACTGTTTTCGTTTGCAAGGATGACAATTTTTCGATTCGGCGTTAAAGAGAATTTCGCCTCGGACTCAATAACTTTATCCCTTCGTTCGTCATTATATTTTAATGTGGTCAGTACTCTCCCTTTTGGCACAAAGAGTTCTAAAACATCTAAAACGCTTCCAAGTTCTCCGCCCGGATTGTCGCGTACGTCGATTAATAATTTCCGTACATTTCGATTGCTCATTTCCTCAAGCGTTTTCTTCATGGAGTCCGGTGTAGAGTCTGCAAAATTACTGATATAGATATAACCAATATTGTCCTCTGTGATACGGGACGTTACGGTTTCTGTATAAAGCTTCATTCTCAAAACATTTGCAGTCAGCCTTTCTTCGCCGCGCAAAAATTCGAGCGTCACAATTGTGTTTTCTTCTCCTCGCACTAAAGTTGCAACTTCATCTGTTGTTTTCCCAACGATATTTTGCTCATCTACTTTTACAATAATGTCGCCAACCTTAAGGCCTGCCTGTTTTGCACCGCCATTCGGGTTCACTTCTAAAATTTCAATACCTTTTTCTGTGTACTGAATGGTGACGCCAATTCCGACATACGCTCCTGTCACATCTTCTATAAACGCGGTTAATTCCTCTGCCGGAAAATAAGAAGAATGCGGATCTAAAGGCTGTGTTGCTGCAATAATCGCGCCTTCCAGCAGCTCCGGATGTTCACGCATGACATAATCCATAATGTATTCATACATGATTTCCGGATCAATTCCAAAGCGATAATCCTCTGCAATTTTCGCAACAATTGCTTTTATGTATCTCGCCGCAGTTTCGCCCGGTGTTTCAACATCCCACGCATGTGCGGGCGTTGAAACCGCGAGAATCATCATTGTCAAAAACGCGGCTATCATTTTCTTTATTCTTTTCATAAGTACCCTCCTTTTGGGTTCTGCCTTACATATGTTCCGGTGCAGTAATTCCCATTGCGGACAATGCGTTTTTAATCACCTGTCCGGTTGCAGAAACAAGTTTTAATCTTGCTTCTGCCAATGCTTTGTCCTCACAGTCTACCTTGCAAGCACCGTAGAATGTGTGGAACGCCGCTGCTAAGTCCATTGTATATTTTGTGATTTTGCTCGGTTCTCTCACGATTGCTGCCTGACGGATTTCTTCAGGGAATCTTGCAATTTCTTTCATTAAATCAATTTCTTTCGGGTGTACCAAAAGTTTTGTATTTAAATCCTTGCAGGATTTTACGGTAACGCCTTTTGTTTCGAGCATCTTGATGATACCGCAAATTCTTGCGTGTGCATACTGAACATAGAACACCGGGTTTTCGCTGGACTGGCTCACTGCAAGTTCTAGGTCAAAATCAAAATGGCTGTTTGCCTGACGCATATTAAAGAAAAATCTTGCCGCGTCAACGCCGGTTTCCTCTAATAAGTCTCCCAATGTGATTGCTTTTCCGGTACGTTTAGACATTCTGACTGCCTCTCCATCGCGCACCAAACGCACAAGCTGCATTAAGATGACTTCGAGTCTGTCAGGTTCAACACCCAAAGCCTGCATTGCAGCTTTCAGGCGCGCAACGTGGCCGTGGTGGTCAGCGCCCCAGATGTCAATCGCCGTGTCAAATCCACGGTCGATAAGTTTATTTTTATGATATGCGATATCTGCCGCAAAATAGGTTACAAATCCATTTGCGCGCACGAGTACATCGTCTTTTTCCAAGCCAAAATCGGTTGCTTTAAACCAGATTGCACCTTCTTTTTCGTAGGTATAACCACGTTTTGTGAGTTCTTCTACCGTCTTCATAACGGCATTTTCATTGTGAAGCGTGCTTTCGTGGAACCATACATCGTAGAAAATGCGATAATCTTCAAGGCCTGTCTTTAACGCATCAATGTTTTTATATAAAGTTTCTTCGATAAGTTTTGCTTTCAGTTCTTCTTCAGGTGTTTCCATGAAGCTATCGCCATATTTATCAAAAAATACTTTCGCGTGCTGTTTTACGTCATCGCCGTGATAACCGTCTTCGGGAAATTCTACGTTTTCTTCGCCCAACACACACTGACGATATCTTGCCAAAAGGGAAACGGCGAGTTTTTCAATCTGATTGCCGGCATCGTTTACATAAAATTCTTTTGTCACATCAAAGCCTGCAAGACGCATGATGTTCGCTAAACAATCTCCCAAAGCACCGCCTCTTGCATTTCCCATATGCATCGGGCCCGTGGGATTTGCGCTGACAAATTCAACGTTTACTTTCTTGCCGCCGCCAAAATCAGTTGCGCCAAAGGTATCCCCTTCTGCCTCTACCATTTCTAAAATTCTCGTTACGTAAGCAGGGTCTAATTTAAAATTGATAAAGCCCGCACCTGCAACAGAAGTTTCTTCAATATAGGTTCCCTCTGTCACCATTTCGGAAACGATAATGTTTGCAATTTCTCTCGGCGGTTTTCCTGCCTGTTTCGCTAAAAGCATCGCAGCATTTACAGAAAAATCTCCAAATGATTTATCTCTCGGTTCTTCTACTAAATAAGCCGGAATGGTTTCAAAAGATAATAAACCTTTTTCTTTCGCCGCAAATAAAGCGTCCTCCGTAACTTTTTTGATTAAGCCTTTTGTTTCCTCGTATAATGTCAAAGTTAGTCCACCTTTCTTATCGCAACGTGTAAATTATTTCTGATCGGCTCACTGTTATTTAACTGAACAAAATAGTCAAGTTCTAATTCCCCGCCATTTTCATCCACTTCTACACGCATATCGTTGGTATAAACGTCTACACTGAAGTTTCCTAAGGGTGTTCTATAAATTCCCTTGTACTGCTTTTTTGGTTCAAACACCATTTGCGATGCGCCGTTTCCCTGACCGAAACGCACCAATGAAACGTTGTTTTCTTTAATTTTTAAGGTCGTAGTTGTTTTGTCGTATCCGGTAATTTCACTACCCTCATAAGAAATATAATACTTTCCGTCACGCTGTATGTACCTTCCCTGCGTGCTGAGTTCAAAGCTGTCATCATCACCGTCAATGGTCTGCCGACCGGATAGCGTGATCCATGCATTTGTTTCCATAGTTTTCTCCTTAATGGCTTTACATATATTTTTCAATATCAATTTTTTCTACGCCACCGGGGATTTCCTGATTCAGAAAGCCGGAAGCGAGACTCGAAAATCCTTCAGGGCTATCGCTCACGAAAAAGCGATACTGCTTTTCTGTTTTTTCATCGCACAAAAGATTTTGCGCGGTTAGATAATCCTTTACAAATCCTGCAGTGATTTTGCCCGGGTCGATTAATGTTACGTTTTCGCCCATGACTTCTTTTATCACATCTTTTAAAAGCGGATAGTGTGTGCAGCCCAAAACCAACGTGTCCACGCCCTTCTCTTTGAGCGGAAGCAAATATTCTTCTGCTGCAAGGCGTGCGATTGCACCGGTTGTATGTCCTGTTTCTACAAGCGGGACAAACAAAGGACACGCCGTACTGTATGTTTCAATTTCCGGATCTTCTTCGCGAATCAAGCGCGCATACGCACCTGAACGGATAGAACCGTTCGTTCCGATAATGCCGATTTTGTTGTTTTTCGTGGAATTTGCCGCCGCCTTTGCTGCTGCATCCGCCACACCGAATATCGGAATGCCCACACCGTCTTTCACGTGCGGAAGCGCGATGGTAGATGCTGTACCGCAAGCAACGATGATGAGTTTTAAGTCAAAAGTTTTCAAAAAAGCGATGTCGCTTTTGGTGTATTTAATGATGGTTTCATTTGATTTTGTGCCGTAAGGAACGCGGCCCGTATCGCCAAAATACACAATCGGCTCATCAGGGAGAATTCCCATCAGTTCTTTTACCGCCGTTAAGCCTCCGAGGCCTGAATCAAACACTCCAATATATTCAGAAGACACGTTATCTCCCCCCGAATTCTTCATTTGCAATCTCAATTAAGCGGTCTAAAAGTTCTGCGCAGGAAAGACCGCTCGCCTCCCAGAGTTTCGGATACATGCTGATATCTGTAAATCCCGGAAGGGTGTTGATTTCATTTAGTAAAATCTCGCCTGTTGCTTTGTCGATAAAAAAGTCAACGCGCGCCAAGCCTGTACAGTCGAGCGCAGAAAACGCTTTTACCGCCCAGGTACGGATTTTTTCTTCCGTTTCTTTTTCTAAAACAGTCGGGATAACAAGTTCAGAGGTATCATCTACATACTTTGTTTCATAGTCATACATTGCAGTTGTTTTTACAATTTCGCCAAGGCAGGAAGCCACTGCTTTTTTGTGGTTTCCTAAAACAGCACATTCAATCTCGCGGACATTCAGCATTTTTTCAACCAAAATTCTTCTGTCTTCATTTGCCGCAATCTGGAGAGCTTTCTTTAGTTCTTCTTTGTTGTCTGCCGAAGTGATACCGACAGAAGAACCTGCGTTTGACGGTTTTACCACCACAGGATAGTTGAACATAGCTCTCACTTTTTCGTCCACCGTATCCGCCGTTTCCCACGCAGGAACGTCGAACCCTTTTGTCACAGGGATGCCTGCTTTTTCCAAAACGGTTTTGGTTAAGATTTTATCCATACAAACGGAAGATGCCAAAACGCCGTTTCCGACATACGGGATACCGGAAAGTTCAAACACGCCCTGCACCGTACCGTCTTCCCCGTTTTTTCCGTGAAGCACGGGAAAATACACGTCTACTTTTTCTAAGAACGTATCGCCGTTTTTATTGATTATCAAAAGACCGCCGTGATTGGGGTTTGGCGAAATCACACATGCTTTTCCCGGATTCTCTTCCCACGAACCGTCTTTAATATGTAAAAAATCTCCGGTATAAAGGTGGCTTTCGCCATTCTTTTTAATACCAACGGTTAAGATGTTATATTTCTCTTTGTTTAGCTGGTTCAAGATGTTATAGGCAGAAATTCTCGATACCTCATGCTCTGAAGATTTTCCGCCAAAAATCACACAAACGGTAAGTGCCATGATGTGTTCTCCCTTTCTTTTTACCCACAAATATGAAAATTCTATTATATTATAGTACATTTCCGTATTTTATACAACAAAGTTTCTTTATTTGTAGCAGAAATTTAACATTTCTTCAAAAAAATCTTAACATAAATAATTGCCTTTTTATATTGACTTTTATTTCCCCGCGGAATATAATGACATAAAGTCTTAAAATATCCACAAAACCAACGAAAAGAAAGCGTGTGTGATGATGATGAAAAAAAATCACGAAAACAAGCAAAACATTCGTTTTTGGGCAGAACTCTGGCCCTATTTAAAAGAGCATAAAAAGAAACTCGTTTTCTGTATGATATGTGCAATGGTTGTCGGCATTTTCGTTGCCGTACAACCGCTCGTTATCAAGTACATTGTAGATAGCGGCATCTCAAACGAAGCCTTGACAGAATCCGAAAAAATCCGCACCGTCGGCACGCTTTGTATTCTTTATATTGCAATTTCTGTTGCACGCGTGTTTACGTGGCGCATCGGTTTTAGACGGCTTTTTAAAACGCTCGAAGGAACTCTTTTAAATCTTCGTGCGAGATTTTTCTCACATGTGCAACACTTAGGCATCAAATTTTTTGAAACCGTCTCTGCCGGCGAATTATTTAACTGCATTTTGGGAACACCAATGGTAAACATCCGAAATTATTTAAACAGTATTTTTATGATGGTCCCGTTCCAGGCAGTTTCTTTGGTGATTTCTTTGTCCGCCCTGATTTACTATGACTGGGTGATGACAATTCTTCTTCTTTGTACCGCTTTCGTGATGGCGCTTTGTTATAAGTTTGCGCGCAGGAAAGTACGTGCAGTTGCCACAGAATACATCAAAAGCGAAGCCGAAACCAGTAAATATTTAACCGATAAATTAAATGGTTTAGACGCTATTCGTATTTATTCCATCGAAGAAAAAACATCTCAGGAATTCCAGGCAGTTCTTTCACGGATGTATGAAAAAGGCGTAAAATCGTCTGTTCTTCAGCAAAACGAGAATTTAAAGCCTGAACTTGTGCAGTATTTAGGTACAGCTGTGGTTTACTTTGTGGGTGCCATTTCCTGCATCTACAGAGGCGTTTCTGTTGGTGTTTTATATGCGTTTTTATCCAGTATGTCCTCAATTTTAGGCATTTTAATCAGCTGGCTCAGTATCGGAATTACGAAAAGCAGCGCCGAATCCGGCCTTGCCAAAATTTTGGCGGTTTTAAACGCAAATTCATCTACACCGGAAAAAGAAGTATCTCAAAGAAGAAGCGTAGAGGTTGAGCGTACAAGTGCAATGCAAAAAGGAAAACCCTGCATCTCCTTTGACCATATTGATTTTGCTTACGAAAACAGAAAAATATTTGAAGATTTCAGTTGCCGGATTGGCTATGGCGAGAGCGTTGCGTTAGTTGGCGCAAGCGGCAGCGGTAAAAGTACGTTTTCAAAACTCGCGATGCGACTTTATGACGTACAGAACGGCTCCGTTTTTGTACACGGAAAAGACGTGCGCGATTTTGGTCTTCACGACCTGCGTGTTTCATTTGGTATCGTGCCGCAAAATCCTTTTATTTTCTACGGCTCCATTTGGGATAACATTAAAATTGCTCGTCCGAATGCATCCAATAAAGAAATCATCGACGCGATGGAAATCGCACACGTACATGAGTTTGTAAACGACTTGGAAAACGGCTGGAACACCGTTGTCGGCGACGGCGGTTTAGACCTTTCCGGCGGACAGAAACAACGTATTGCCATTGCCCGCGCAGTACTCGGCAATCCCGATGTTTTAATTTTCGACGAAGCAACATCGGCGCTTGACAACATTTCCGAGCGCGCCATTCAGGAAGCGATGGAAACATTAATGAAAACCCACACCGTAATTATCATCGCGCATCGCCTTTCCACCATTCGAAATGTGGATCGTATTTTGGTGTTTGAAGGCGGAAAAGTGGTTGAAGAAGGCTCATATGATGCCTTAAGCGAAGTTCCCGGCGGAAAGTTTGCCGAGCTTTTAAAATTCAGTAAATAAAACGAGGTTTTTATGAAAATTTTTGTTTGTCTTGATGACCATAACGGTCTTTGCTTTAACCATCGCAGGCAGAGCATGGATAGAGTTGTCCGCAAAAAGATGTTAGAACTTACGAAGGGAGCTCCTCTCTTTATGAGTCCATACTCTTTCGGACAGTTTGAAGATACGCCTGCGCAAATCGTGGTTGACGAACATTTTTTAAAAAATATGACCGCGCAGGATTTCGGCTTTGTAGAATCCTGCGCCTTTTCATTTGAGGATGTTTCCGAAATTTTTATTTTTCGCTGGAACCGCATTTATCCTGCGGATGTGACACTAAACTTACAACCGCTTGATAAAAACTTTTCACTCGTTTCCACGGAAGATTTTCCGGGGAACTCCCACGAAAAAATTACTCTTTTACACTATAGGAGGAATGAAGTATGACAAAAATCGGCTCATTGATATTAAGTGTTTTACTCACCATTAACTTCTCTGCCTGCACCGGGCATCCACAAAAAGTGGCGCCATTGGAAGTTCCTTCTTTTATCGCGCAAAACACCGAGGAAGTTTTTTCGTCATCGGAAGTTCCGGAGTATAACGGCGCACCTTTCGTTGCCGTCCACGATAACGTTCCATATTTTACGGAAGAGGACATTTCAGCGGAATCTTTTGAATTTTATAGTCCTTTAGATTCCCTTGGACGTTGCGGCGTCTGTATTTCTTCCATTGGACCTGATATTATGCCGACAGAAGAACGCGGTCCTATCGGCAGCGTGAAACCTACCGGCTGGCACAGCATAAAATATGACAATGTTGACGGAAAATTTCTTTATAATCGTTGTCACTTAATCGGGTTTCAGTTAA
>JAZRET010000233.1:0-10826 GCA_045660945.1 Congzhengia sp. | reverse complement strand
TATTATGAATCTAAAAACAAAAAGCACAGGAGAATTTTTATGTGGAAATGTTTAAATTGCGGTGCGATGAATGAACAAGAGTTTTGTGTCGCATGCGGAACAAAACGCACGGAAAATGAGCAAAAGCCCATAGAGTATGTTCTACAGGAACAGAGTCCGAAAGCGATGGACCTCAATACGAGCACTCCATTGGAGCCAACATGGTCTGCACCGGAAGAAAAAGCAAAGGGGCCGGTTCGCACAACGAGTGTGGCGGCAAAAGCTTTGATTATCAGCCTAGTGGTGCTTTTAATGATTTCTTTTTCCGTTGTTGCGTTTCTGATTGTGACAAGACCGGAAGAATTTAAATCAACCCGTAAGCCGTCGGGTGAAGATACCACGCAGCAAACAGAAGAGGTTGCGCCTGAGGATGAACAGCAGCAAGCAAAAGAGCAACCGCTTTATTATGCAGACAATGCGGCATTTTTGCAGGCAGCACGAAAAGGATTGCGTGTTCCCGATCGTTCGGATATTACCTGGCAAGTAGAAGAACCGTATCTTTGGGAAGGAACGGGAATGCGGGTGGCGTCTGTTTCCTTCTATGAAAAAGGTGTGCTTGTTGCTATGGGCGATTGTGACATCCGAAGCGGAAAACCGATGCGTTCTATTGTCACGTATACAAAACCGGAAAAGAAAACCTCCGGTATGAATTTAAAAAATGTTCAGTACTTTACATATCGCAATTTTTACGGCGATTTTTCAGTTGACGTTCCAACGTTTTTGGAGGAGGAAGCCTCAGATTCTACTGCCGCTTATTATGTAAGTGCCGACGGAAGCATCACAATGGATATTAACAGTTGGCCTGCAGGGGATGTGTTCAATAATGCGGATGAATTATATGACCACGTGAAGAGCGGTATCGCGTACGAAATCGGTTATGATAGAAAAAAGGACAACTGGTTCGTAATTTCAGGCGAAGACAGTGGCGTGGTATATTATCAATACCATGTCTTTACAACAGATGGCTTAGAGTGTAGTTTTATTCTTACTTATCCAAAAGCGCTCGAAAAAGAATTTGATGATATTGTGACACATATTTACCATTCTTTTGTCTTTGAATAAAAAAACTGATAAAATCTGAAGAGGAGAAACAGTATGAAATACGTGATTTTTTTAGGTGACGGCATGGCGGATTATCCAATTGAGTCTTTGGGTGGAAAAACGCCGTTAGACGTTGCAAATAAACCGAATATGGACGCACTTTGTATGAAAGGTGAAACGGGACTTGTAAAAACCGTGGACGAGTCTTTATCCCCTGGAAGTGACGTTGCGAATTTGAGCGTAATGGGCTATGATCCGCAAAAGTATTATACGGGACGTTCGCCCCTTGAGGCGCTCTCCATCGGCGTTTCCTTAAATGATGCAGACGTGACGTTTCGTGCAAACGTAGTAACGTTATCGGACGAAGAATGCTTTGCGGATAAAACCATGGTAGACTATTCTTCCGGTGAGATTACAACGGCGGAAGCGCATGAACTCATAAACTTTGTAAAAGAAAAACTCGTTTTCGATAAAATTTCTTTTTACGGCGGCACCAGTTACCGTCATTTGATGGTTTGGGACGGTGGTTCTACCAACGTGAAATTAACACCGCCTCATGATATTTCTGACCGCAAAATTACCGAATATCTTCCCAAAGGCGATGGCGCAGACATGCTTTTAAAAATTATGGAAGAAAGCCACAAGATTTTAAAAGACCATCCTGTGAATAAAGACCGCGTTGCGCGTGGTTTAAACCCTGCGAACACACTTTGGATCTGGGGCGAAGGCACAAAGCCGCAGCTTGACTTATTCCAAACGAAATACGGCGTTTCCGGCACGATGATTTCGGCAGTTGACCTTTTAAAAGGTATTGGAACGGGTAGCGGTATGGACGTTTTAGAAGTAGAAGGCGCAACGGGAAATATTGACACAAACTTTGACGGAAAAGCGAGCGCTGCGATTGATGCGTTAAAGAACGGTACAGAGTTTGTATATATCCACATGGAAGCACCTGACGAATGCGGACATCACGGCGATTTAGAGGGAAAAATCAAGTCGATTGAACTCATCGATGAAAAAGTTGTCGGTCCGGTGGTGGAATACTTAAAATCCACAGGTGAAGATTTTAAAGTACTGGTAACACCTGATCATCCCACACCGATTTCCCTAAAAACACACGTGCGCGATGCAATTCCGTTCTTTATATACGACAGCAGAAACGAAAAAGATAGTGGCATTACATACAATGAAACGAATGCGACCGCATCAGGTCTTTATATTGAGCCGGGCTATCGTTTGATGGAGAAATTTTTAGAAAAATAAGATGCAAATTTTGTTGCATTTTGTAAGAGAATGTAGTAATATAAAACTATAAATTAAATTTCAGGGCAGGGTGCAATTCCCGACCGGCGGTAAAAGAGAATTCTTAAGCCCGCGAGCCAAAAATGGCAGATCCGGTGTGATTCCGGGGCCGACGGTAAAGTCCGGATGAAAGAAACGAACGTTTACGAAGGTAGTTACGTTTAAAAAAGCGCCCGGAATGTGCGGCGCTTTTGGTTTTTTTCGTGCCTTGACAGTTAAAAAAGGAGACGAAAAGAAATGAACACAAGAAAAAACACATTAAGAATGTATGCTGCGGTAGGAATTTTTTCTGCCATAGCGGTGATTTTGCAGATGATGGGAAGTTTTATTCCCAAAGTGAGCGGATTTTTGGAAATTGAACTTTCCGATTTGCCAGCACTCGTTTTGGCGTTTGCGTTCGGTCCGCTTGCGGGCGTTTTGTGCGAACTGATCAAAAACCTCATTCATTGCTTTTTTACAACGACAGGCTTTGTCGGAGAATTTGCAAATTTCGTAATCAACGGCATCTTCTGCCTCGTTGCAGGACTCGTTTACCAAAAGCAGAAAACAAAGATGAGTGCGGTGGTAGGATTGGTGTTTGCAACGCTGGCAATGGCACTTGCCGGAGTTTTTATAAACTTCTTTGTGATGATTCCGCTTTATGCACCCGAGATGGATGCTGTTGCAAAAACGTCGCTTGTAACGAGAGTCATCCTTCCGTTTAATATCGCAAGAGGTGTGGTGCTTTCTGCAATTGTACTTTTGATTTACAAAAAGATTTCACCAATCTTACATAAAAAACAATAAAAAGAGGAGAAAAAATATGAAAATGTGGAAAGAATTTAAAGAGTTTGCATTTAAGGGAAATGTAATTGACATGGCTGTCGGTGTTATCATAGGTGGTGCGTTTGGTAAAATCGTAACATCTTTGGTAAGTGATATCATTACACCTTTAATTGGAGTGCTCACATCCGGCATTGATTTAAAATCCTTGCAGTATGTGATATCAAAAGCAGAAGATGGCACAGTACTAAATGCTATTAACTATGGTATGTTTATTCAAAACATCATTGACTTCTTAATCATCGCGTTCTCGATTTTCCTGTTTGTAAAAGGCATTAGCGTTGCAAGAACGAAATTTGAGAAAAAAGCAGAAGAAGAGGCAGTAGCAGAAGAACCGAAAGGTCCCTCTACAGAAGAACTGCTTTCTGAAATCCGTGATTTATTAAAAGAGAAACAGTAATCGGATTTAGAAAATGACGCAAAACAAGTACATATAAGAAAAAAGGTCGTAGCATTTGCTACGACCTTTTATGTTTGCTTTTAAAATTATTCTTCTGTTGCTTCAGGAGCTTCTTCTACGGGAGCTTCTGCAGGAGCTTCAGCTACTTCTTCTACAGCTTCTTCAGCGGGAGCTTCAGGAGCGAGAAGTGCACGGATGGAGAGCGCGATTTTCTTAGCGTCCCAATCGATGCTTGTAACTTTTACTTCAACTTCCTGACCGAGGGTAAGTTCATCCTGCGGTTTTTCGATTCTGCGATTTGCAATCTGAGAAATGTGAATCAAACCGTCAACGCCGGGGATGATTTCAGCAAATGCACCGTAAGGCATAATTCTTACGATTTTAACGGTTACTGTTTCATCAACAGCGATTTTGGATTTTACAACTTCCCAGGGGTTGTCTTCAGCCTTTTTGAAGCCCAAAGAAATCTTTTTGGTTTCAGCGTTGATATCTTTGATGTAAACTTCCATAGAATCGCCTTCGGAGATTACTTCGGAAGGATGCTTGATGCGTTTCCAGCTGAGTTCAGAAATGTGAACCAAACCGTCAACGCCGCCGATGTCAACAAACGCGCCGAAGTTGGTTAAGGATTTTACAACACCGTTGTACACCTTGCCGACAGCAGCATCTGCCCAGAACTTTTCTTCAAGTTCTTTCTTCTGTGCCTCCAGGATGGTTCTAACAGAACCAACCAGACGTTTCCTCCTGTCATTTATATCAATGATTTTGAAAGCAACAACGTTGCCCACGAAAGAAGAAAGATCTGCATTGCGTCTTTCACTTGCCTGGGATTCAGGGATAAATACTTTGTAGCCTTTGTATGCTACAATCATACCCTTGTTTACAGTTTCGGT
This sequence comes from Congzhengia sp., assembly GCA_045660945.1. Classification (GTDB taxonomy): domain Bacteria; phylum Bacillota; class Clostridia; order UBA1381; family UBA9506; genus Congzhengia. Next base: position 6,329 of record JAZRET010000233.1, on the reverse strand, counting down.
TACTTTACCTTCTAAAACTGTACCGTCTTCAAATGCTTTCTTCACAGCTTCCCAAGTTTTTGCTGAGTCGAGCTTTCTTTTTGAAAGCATAATGTTACCGTCCGCATCGTTTACGCGAACTACAAACACCTCGATTTCGTCGCCCGGTTTTACAACGTCTGCAGTTGTAACGTTCGGGTCATCGGAAATCTCGGATGCGGGAATAAATCCGTCTTGCTTTGCGCCAAGGTCAACGATAACTTCGTTGGGTTTAACCTCCATAACAATTCCCTTTACGACGTCACCGGTGTTTAAAGTCTTTAAAGACTCTTCAACCAGGGCTTCAAAGCTCTCAAAGTTTTCCATCTTACCAATTGCCTCCTTTATTATGACCGCAGGCGTTGAAGCGCCGGCGGTGATTCCGACTTTTTTAGAGCCGAAATGCGTATCTGAATCCAGTTCATCAATATGCTCGAGCACATACGTTTCATCGCACACGCTTTTGCATATGGAATAAAGCTTCTGCGTATTGGAACTGTTTCGCCCTCCAAGGACGATCATTACGTCGCAGACAGACGCCAATGCATAGGCTTCATTCTGTCTTTCTTCAGTTGCACTACATATTGTATCAAAAATGAGTATGTCTTTGCAAGTTTTTTTTAAAAAAAATACAATTTTTTTAAAAATTTCCTGCACAAATGTGGTTTGTGACACCACACAGACTTTATTTTTGTCGAATTTTATATTTTTTGCGTCTTCTTCCGTGCCTAAAATCACGGCTTTGTTTTCGCACCAACCGTTAATCCCCTGAACCTCAGGATGATTTTTGTCGCCAACAATTACGATGGTGTAGCCCTCGTTATAGTGTTTTTCGACAATGTTATGAATCTTTTTTACAAACGGGCAGGTTACGTCGGTGTAGCCGATGCCACGTTTTTCCATTTCGTCATACACGCATTTTCCGACGCCGTGTGTACGAACGATCACGGTTTCGCCCGGCTCTGCCTCAGAAACAGATTCAATCGGGGAAATTCCGCGTGATTTTAAGTCTTCTACCACGTGTTTATTATGGATAATCGGGCCGAGGGTGTGATAAGTTTTTGTCTTATCTTTTGCGCATTCATCCACGATGTCTAAGGCCCTTGCAACACCGAAACAAAATCCGGCGGTTTTGGCAACGTGAAGTTCCATCATTTCGCCCCCAGTCGGTGAATTTCTGCCATGATGCTGTCGGCAAAATTCTGCAGTTCTTCGCTTGTTGCCTTTTTGCCGTCGGCTGGGATGAGTTCCATCGGTTTTCCGAAGCGGAGTGTTACGCGGCGAAACGGTTTAAACCCACCACAGATTGCAATCGGGATCACCGGTGTTTTTGCGCGGGATGAAATAAGCGCCACGCCGGCTTTTGCGCTTTGGGCGTCATCGCCTTTGATGCGCGTGCCGGAGGGAAAAATCGTAAACACCTCGCCGTTTTTTAAGGCAGAAAGTGCAGTTTTAATTGCGGTAATATCATTTGTGCCGCGGGCCACGGGAAACGCGCCGGCAATTTTTAAAAATGGTTTTAAAAATTTATTTTCAAACAGTTCTTTTTTTGCCATGGTGCGCATTCTTCGTTTCGTGCAGGAAACGAGGACGACGGGGTCCCAGAAGCTTGTGTGGTTGGCTGCAAAAATGATTGCGCCTTCCTCGGGCACGCTTTCATAGCCTTCCACCTTTACAAAAAACAAAAGTTTTGAAACGAAACGCAGGAATCCTTTTAGTAGTAAAAACATAGAAGTTCTCCTTTTATTATTGATTGTAGCGCTCTTTGACGAGTTTTAGCACGGCGTCTAAAGACTCCTCAAAGGAAAGGTTGCTTGTATCGAGCAATACGCTGTCTTCTGCCGGCTTTAAGGGAGATACTGCACGGGTGGAATCGTTTTTGTCGCGCTGACACATATCCTTTAACACTTCCTCGTATGTGCAGGATTCGCCTTTTTCGGTGAGTTCATCAAAACGGCGTTTTGCACGGGTTTCGGGAGAGGCCGTGAGGAAAATTTTTAAAGGCGCATTTGGGAGAACCGATGTACCAATGTCGCGGCCGTCCATAATCACGTTTTTGGTGGAAGCAAGGTTTCTCTGCAGTTCTACCAGTTTCACACGAACGGCAGGAATCGCCGAAACGTCTGATGCCCCCATAGAAACTTCAGGGGTACGGATAAAGCCTGACACATCTTCGCCGTTTAAGAAAATGTGCTGACCGTCTTCTTTATAATCAATGTCAATGTCGATGGTATCTACGGCTTTTGCGGCGAGGTCGGGCGTTTCTTTTATTTTAATTCCCTGACGCAGACAAAAGAGCGCTGCCGCGCGATACATCGCGCCGGTGTCGATATAAACAAAGCCAAGTGCTTTTGCTGCGGCTTTTGAAATGGTGCTTTTTCCTGCACCGCCGGGACCATCAATTGCTACCTGAAACATATTGTTCACTCCTAATAAAAAATAAAACGAAGCCGTTTGCACAGCTTCGCTTCACATGGTTTTCTTTTTTACACGTTACACTTTTTTCCCTTTTCGCCTGTTTGTGTTACTTGCCTTCATATTCACACCCATGATGCCACCGATGACACCAAATAGTGCAGAAAGCAGTAGCATTGTAAGATAGTGTTTTCCCGTTACCGTACCGTTTCCTGCTAAAATCGCGATCATCCAGATAAAAATTATGTACAAAAGACCGGAAACGAGACCTGAAAGAGCGCCACGACTTTTTGCGCCGCGTGCAGTAAAAAAGCCGGCAATCAGCGCGCCTAAACTTTCTGTTCCGACGGCGATAATGGGCACCGTGCTTTCAGACAATCCCGTAAAAGCAAGAAATGCTGCGAATAAGGTAAAAGATAACAGTGTAAAAACTGCGGCGATAAGTACACCGCGGAAAAATCCGGTTGCGGTACGCTTTAGTCCACCTGCAGTTTCTGTTAATTTCATGTTTTCGCTGTACATAGAAAAACCTCCTGCCGAATACATCTTTTGATAAAACATATTCGGCAAAAAGGTCTTTTATGAATGAAATTATTCAGCGCTTTCTTCTGTTGTTTCTTCGTCTAAAGAGATGTCATCTCTTTCGCGCTTGTTGCTTTTGGAGCAGGGAACAACGGAAGAGATTGCATCACGCTTGATTGTCATCGGATGTTTATGTGTTCTGTCGCCGATTTCAATGCAAACTTTGTCGTCTTTAATCTTTAAGACTTTCCCAACAATACCGCCGATTGTGGTAACTGCGTCACCAACCTTTAAGGCGTCAAGCATTGCTTTCTTCTGTTTTTCCTGTTTTTTCTGCGGTCTGATCAGCATAAAGTAAAATAAAACGATCATAACAACGAGCCAAAGAATTGTGCCGCCCATTTCCATAAGTATAATCTCCTTTCAATTTGCCAATATTTTTCATTTACATTAATATTATACATAGAATTTAAAAAATTAGCAAGAGATTTTTGAAATATTTCATAAAATCTTCAAAATATTGTTGACAGAAAGCGCATTTAGTGGTACTATTAAATATGAAGATAGAGGCGCATTTTTCATCAGTATCCCATCGGAGAACGCGAACCGTTTTGTGAACTTGGGCGAAAGGGAAAGATGCCGAAAAAACGGGCTTGGTTCGCGGCGCTGTTTTTGGGTGCAGGGTCAATAACTTTGCAACTGTCGCCGAAACGGGAAACCGCGGCGGAGTGCTATCGCATAAATAGAATCACCATAGGTTTTACTATATTTATGCATTTGCACCGAGCTTCTGTCTGAAGTTTGGTTTTTTTTATGTGTATTATAAAAAATAAAAGAATATATATTTTTAGGAGGAAACAATCAGTGAAGAAGTACAACATTGCCATTGTCGGTGCAACCGGTATGGTAGGAAGAACATTTTTGAAGGTGTTGGAAGAAGTAAATCTTCCGGCTGAAAGTTACACACTTTTGGCATCCAGCCGTAGTGCAGGAAAAAAACTTACCTTTTTAGGCAAAGAATATGAAGTTCAGGAATTAACCGAAAATTCTTTTGACGGAATTGATATTGCGCTCTTTTCCGCAGGTGGCTCTACCAGTGAAAAGTTTGCGCCCATTGCAGCATCAAAAGACTGCCTCGTTATTGATAACTCCAGCGCATGGAGAATGGACCCCGAAGTTCCGCTCGTTGTTCCGGAAGTAAACCCGGAAGATATCAAAAAGCACAAAGGTATCATTGCAAACCCCAACTGTTCCACCATTCAGGCAATGGTAGCACTTCGTCCTTTGCAGCTTAAATACGGTATTAAACGTATTGTTTACTCTACCTACCAAGCAGTATCCGGCGCAGGTCTTGGCGGCTACAACGACTTAAAGAACGGCATCAACGGAGAACCTCCGCAAAAGTTCAACCATCCCATTTTCAACAACTGCTTACCGCAGATTGACGTATTTCTTCCCAATGGTTACACCAAAGAAGAAATGAAAATGGTAAACGAAACAAGAAAAATCTTAGGCGATGACAATATGAAAATCACAGCAACCACCGTTCGTGTACCTGTGTTTGACTGTCATAGTGAATCTATTAACGTGGAACTTGAAAAACCCTTTGATTTAAAAGAATTACGTGAATGCTTAGAAAATGCACCCGGCCTTGTTGTACAGGATGATATTGATAACTGCGTATATCCGATGGCTTGCACAGCAGTCGGCACAAATGAAACATATGTTGGCAGAATCAGAAGAGACGAAAGTGTTGAAAACGGTGTAAACCTTTGGGTTGTTGCAGATAACATCAGAAAAGGAGCTGCAACAAACGCTGTTCAGATTGCGCAGAAATATATCGAAATGGTAGAAAACGGCGAACTCTAATTTTTGAAAGGAGCCATCATCATGGCAAAGAAAACAATTTTTACCGGTGCGGGCACAGCCTTAATCACACCGTTTACGGAAGATGGCATAAATTTTGACGCACTGGGCAAAATCATTGATTTTCAGATTGCAGGAAACATTGATGCGTTAATTATCTGCGGCACAACGGGAGAAGCAGCTACGATGCCGGACAAAGAACACATCAGTGTGATTGAATATGCGGTAAAGCATGTGAAAGGTCGCGTTCCGGTCATTGCCGGAACCGGTAGTAATGATACTGCACACTGCGTAGAATTGAGTCAGGCAGCAGAAAAGGTGGGTGCAGATGCACTTTTAATCTCCACACCTTACTACAACAAATGCAGTCAAAAAGGCTTAATTATGCACTATGATAAAATCATGGAAAAGACCACGCTTCCGATTTGTCTTTATAATGTGCCGGGAAGAACCGGTATGTCTTACGCGATTGACACGGTAAAAGAACTTTATAAAGCAGACCAGATTGTAGCAATCAAGGAAGCGAGCGGAAGTATTGAGTATCTTACAGATTTAGTAAACGCTTGCCCTGAGATTGATGTGTATTCCGGTAACGACGATCAGATTGTTCCGCTTCTTTCTTTGGGAGGAAAAGGTGTCATTTCTGTTCTTTCCAATATTTGCCCGAAAGAAACACATGACCTTTGTCAGAAGTTCTTTGACGGTGACCTTTTGGGAAGCAGAAAGATTCAGCTTGACTATTTAGAACTGATTCATGCACTCTTCTGCGAAGTGAACCCGATTCCCGTGAAAACAGCGATGAATCTTTTGGGATTTGACGCGGGAAATCTTCGTCTTCCGCTTTGCGAAATGGGTGACGCAACACTCGCACGCCTTAAAAATGCAATGAAAGAACGCGGCTTAATCTAAACATTAGGAGCAAAATTATGACGAATATCATTTTAAGCGGTTGCCTGGGAAGAATGGGCAAAAAAATCACAGAAATCGTGAAAGATATGGAGGATGCTAAAATCGTCTGCGGCATAGATTTAGCAGATGGCGAAGCACCGTATCCCGTATATAAATCGTTTTCCGAAATCAAAGAAGATGCGGATGTAATGATTGATTTTTCGCACCCTGCAAACTTTGAAAAACTCATGGCGTTTGCAAAAGAAAAAAATATGCCTGTTGTGGTTTCCACCACGGGATTGTCGGAAGACCAGAAAGCCGAAATGAAAGCGCTGTCCTCCGAAATACCGGTCTTTTTTTCAGCAAATATGTCTTTGGGCATTAATCTTTTAATTCGCCTTGCAAAGCAGGCTGCTGCGATTTTAGAGCCGAATTTTGATATTGAAATCATCGAAAAACATCACAATCAAAAACTAGATGCTCCCAGTGGAACGGCGCTCGCGATTGCAGATGGTATTTCCGAAAGTTTAAAGGAAACACCGGAATACGTTTATGAAAGACATAGCGTAAGAAAACCGCGCGCAAAGAACGAAATCGGTCTTCACGCGATTCGTGGAGGC
>JAZRET010000232.1:0-7196 GCA_045660945.1 Congzhengia sp. | reverse complement strand
AAAAACGATGCTGAATAAAATTGCAAGACGCTTGAAAAAAGCAAAAAAAGTTGCGATTTTTACGCATATTAACCCTGATGGAGATGCGCTTGGCTCATCCTTTGCGATGAAATATGTGTTAGAGTCCATCGGAAAAGAAGCAATTGTTTGTTTAGAAGAAACGATGCCGGAAAAATTCTTGTTTTTAGGTGAAGAATTTTCTGTATTAAACGAAACTTCTACTATTGATGCAGATACTGCCTTGGTGCTTGACTGTGCAAATTTTGCACGTCTCGGTGCCGTGGCAGAACCTGCTAAGAAAATCCCCACACTTTTGTGCGTGGACCATCATTTTTCGGGAGAGGATTTCGGCACGCTTTGTTATAAAGAACCCGATGCTGCCGCAACGGCGCAGATTGTGTATCGTTTGGCGGAAAAACTTACCAAACACATCCCCGAAAAAGCACTCGAGGGAATGTACGTAGGGCTTTCTACTGATTCGGGACATTTTAAGTTTTCGAACGTAGGGAAAGAAACGCATCTCGTGGCGGCAGAAATCATTGCTCGCGGAATCAATCACAGAAAGATTTCGCAGTATCTTTATGATTCTGTGAAGCATTCAAAACTTGTTTTTATGGGAAAGGCAGCAGAAAGAATTGAGTTTTTTGCAGACGGTCAAATTGCACTTTTGCGTGCGCCACAGTCTTTTTTAGATGAGTATGGGCTTTCCTATGACGACGTAGAGGAACTTCCAAATCTTGCAAATTCCATTGAGGGCGTGAAAGCATCCATTTTGGTAAAAGATAAGGATGAAACGTCTAAGCGTGTGAGTTTGCGCGGAAAAGATATTTTAGACCTTTCCCGCGCAGCAACAGAGTTTGGCGGCGGTGGACATAAAAATGCCGCGGCATTTGTTGCAAAGGGCGATGTTGAAGCAGAACTTAAAAAACTTATCTCGATTTTAACGAAAGGGCTGGAAGAGCAAAATGTTTGAGAAAGCCTTAAAAACCGTAGAATTATTTACAGACGGCGCCTGCAGCGGAAATCCCGGTAAGGGTGGCTACGGCGTCGTATTAAACTATAAGGGGCACGAAAAAGAACTCTCTGAAGGGTACCGCCTTACCACAAACAATCGTATGGAAATTATGGCGGTGATTAAAGGGCTTTCTGCTTTGAGTGAACCTTGTAACGTGCATTTATACAGCGACAGCAAATACGTCATCGATGCAATCGAGCAGGGATGGGTGTATAAATGGGAACTAAACGGCTGGATGCGCAATAAAAAAGATCCGGCGGTAAATGTTGATTTGTGGGAGCAACTTTTGGTGCTTTTAGATGAACATAATGTAGAGCTTCATTGGGTGAAAGGCCACGCAGGCCACCCACAAAACGAGCGTTGTGACCGCTTGGCAGTTGCCGCGGCGCAAGGCGATAATTTACTGGAAGACGAAGGATATACCTCGGAGGAATAAAATGTTTTTTGATACCCATGCACATTTAGATGATGATCGCTTTCTAGATGACAGAGAAGCGGTGATTAAAATGATCAAAGAAGAAGGCGTGTCGCTGGTTGTAAATATCGGTGCGTCTTTAGATTCTTCCAAAGACAGCATCGCGCTCGCTGAAAAATACGATTTTATCTATGCTGCGGTCGGTGTGCATCCGAGTGATACGGATAAAATGTCCGATGCAGATTTAGAAACGATAAAAAGGATGGCAAGCAACGAAAAGGTGGTTGCCATTGGAGAAATCGGGCTTGATTATTACTACGAAGACCCCGACAGAGAAACACAGAAAATATGGTTTAAAAAACAGTTAGAACTTGCAAAAAAACTTGATATGCCGTATATTATTCATGACCGTGACGCCCATGGAGATGTGTTAGAAATCATCCGCGAAGTAGGATATTTTAATGGTCTTATGCACTGCTATTCCGGCAGTGCAGAAATGGCAAAAGAACTTGTAAAACTCGGGTTTTATATTTCAATTGCCGGTCAGGTAACCTTTAAAAACGCACCGAAAGTGCGCGAGGTTGTAGCATCTGTTCCGGTAGAGCGTCTTTTAATTGAAACAGACTCTCCGTATCTTACGCCGGAGCCGTTTCGCGGAAAACGAAATGACCCTTCTAAAGTAAAATTCACCTGTGAAAAAATTGCAGAAATTAAGGGTTTGACGTTAGAAGAAACAGCAAAAATCACGCTTCAAAACGGAAAAACATTTTATAAAATCAGATAAAAAATCCATTGCTTTTGGCAGAAAGGATCAAATAGATATGGAAAATGCAAAAAAAAGAATCTTCTCCGGCGTTCAGCCCTCGGGCGATTTAACGCTTGGTAATTACATAGGTGCAATCCGCAATTGGGAAAAATTGCAGGATGATTATGAGTGTTTATACTGTATCGTAGATCTGCACTCAATCACCGTGCGTCAGGAACCGGCAGAACTTCGCCGCAGAACACTCGAAGTTTTAATGCAGTATTTAGCGGCAGGCATTGATCCTGAAAAATCCTGCGTATTTATTCAGTCCCATGTTCCGGCGCACACCGAACTTTCCTGGGTTTTGGGTTGCAATGCGCAGATGGGCGAACTTTCCCGTATGACGCAGTTTAAAGAAAAGTCGCGCTCTCACGCAGACAATATCAATTCAGGTCTTTTTACTTATCCTGTCTTGATGGCATCTGATATTTTATTATACCAGACAGATTTAGTTCCCGTGGGTCATGACCAGCTTCAGCATATCGAACTTGCACGCGACATCGCAACAAGATTCAATCATTTTTATAGTGAAACCTTTAAAATTCCGGAGCCGTATATCGCAAAAGTAGGCCAGAGGATTATGAGCTTGCAGACACCGGAAAATAAAATGTCTAAATCTGATCCGAATCCCAACGGATGCATTTATTTACTCGACGATACCGATACGATTATCAGAAAGTTTAAACGCGCCGTAACGGATTCCGGCAGTGAAATTAAAGCAGGCAGCGAAAAACCCGGCATCACAAATCTTTTATCCATCTATTCTGCTGTGACAAATAAAACCGTGGAGGATGCAGAAAAAGAGTTTGAAGGCAAAGGCTATGGCGACTTTAAACTTGCAGTAGGCGAAGCAGTGGCAGATTGTCTTGCGCCTATGCAGGCGGAGTTTAAGCGCTTACAACAAGATAAGGCGTATGTAGAATCTGTTTATAAAAAAGGCGCAGAAACGGCGAACTATTTAGCACAGAAAACCTTAAGAAAGGTTTACAAAAAGGTTGGCTTTGTAGCAAAATAATTGATTTTGAGGAACTGTCATGAGAATTGATAAATTTTTAAAAGTATCGAGAATAATAAAGCGTCCCACGCTTGCAAATGAAGCGTGTGACGGCGGAAAAGTATATGCAAACGGTAATGTCGTAAAAGCATCGTATGACGTGAAAGTAGGCGATGTTTTAGAACTTCATTTCGGTGAAAAGGTAACGAAGTTTGAAGTGTTAGACGTAAAAGAACACGTAACAAAAGACGGTGCGTCTGATTTGTATCGCGTAATTGGCTAAAGGAGGAAACAGTATGTGGACGGCGATTTTTACCGCTGCCGTAATCTATGTTTTATGGCAGGCGTTTAAGTCAAGTATCGTTATGGGAATCATTATGACTGTGGCGCTTTTGGCGTTTTTATACTTTTTCTGGTATGCTGATTTTTGTACCAATAAAGGAAGAGCGGTTTACCGAGAGGATCCCCAAAAGGCAATGAAATGGTTTGAGCGCGCGTATAAAAAGGGTATGAACATTGGTCAGCAGCAGATTTATGCATACTATTTAATGCGCGAAGGGGAAGTGGAGAAAAGTGAAAAACTCTATCACGACCTTTTAACCGCAAAATTAAAGCCGGAACTTCGCTTTAAAATACGTTCTGACTACGCAGTGCTTTTGATGAAAACAGACCGCGTGGACGAAGCACTTTCAGAACTCGAAGAAATCACGACAAATTATAATAACACCACAACGTATGGAACAATCGGCTATCTCTATCTTTTAAAGAACAACAGAAGAAAAGCCGAAGAATTTAATAAAGAGGCGTATAACTATAACAGTGACGATCCGGTAATCCTTGATAACATGATTCAGCTTTATATCAAGATGGAAAGATTTAGTGAAGCTAAAAAATATGCCGATGAACTTTTAGAGAAAAAACCGTACTTTATTGAAGGTTATTATGATGCTGCATTCGTATATTTAAAACTCGGCGAAATTGATACCGCAAAAGAGGTTTTTGAAAAAGGAAAAAACTGCCGTATCACGTTTATGTCAACGATAAAAGAAGACGATGTGGCGGCTTTTGAACGTGCATTAGACGAAGGCGATACCTCAATTTCTCACAAACTGGGAAGTTTTCTCTCTCATGAACCGGAAGATATAAAGACTGAAAAACTCGTGCATTTCGATGAGGAAGAAGAATCCGTTATTGAATACGAAGAACCGGAAGAAGCGGATGAAAACGATCCCTTTATTTAAATTGACTTGGGTGATACAATGGATGTAAAAACCTTACAAACATTAGAATTTCATAAGATTTTAAAAAGACTTGCGGGATTTACGCAGAATGAAAAAGTGCAAACCCGCATTCTGACACTTGTGCCCGAAACGGATATAGCGTGCGTAAAGCGTCTGCAGCAAGAAACAACGGAAGCTGTAGGTGTGCTTCTTCGCCGCGGTACACCGCCGGGCTTTTCCGTTTCCGATGTTTCCGGCGCGATTATGCGAACAGAACGCGGCGGCGCGATGTCTATGGCAGAGTTTTTAAAACTTGCCAATGCACTCGCAGTTTCTCGCAGATTAAAAGCATATATCACGGAGGATAAGCCGGGTGAGGGAACTTATATTCGCTCACTTGCTGATTCCATCGAGAATTTAAAGCAGGTGGAAACAGAAATCGGCGATAAAATTATCGGGGAAGACGAAATGGCAGATGGCGCAAGTCCTGCGCTTTTTGCCATCAGAAAAAGCATCAAAACGCACGCTTCTAAAGTCCGCGACACATTAAACTCCTATATCACCTCGACAAAGGTGCAAAAATTCCTGCAGGAATCCATTGTAACCATGCGAGGCGACCGTTATGTGATTCCGGTAAAAGCGGAGCACAAAGGCGAAATCAAGGGCATTGTGCACGATGCCTCCTCATCTGGCTCAACCGTTTTTATTGAGCCGGCAAGCGTTGTGGAACTCACCAACGAGATAGCGGCTTTAAAAGCGAAAGAAAAAGAAGAAATGGATCGGATTTTGTATGAACTCTCTGGGTTCGTTTCAGAGTTTAAAGACCCGATTTTAGCAAATTACAACACCATTTTTGAACTTGATTTTATTTTCTGTAAAGGAAGACTCTCTTTAGAAGATAAAGCGGTAGAGCCTGAATTAAACCAAGATGGTGTAATCGTAATAAAACATGGCAGACATCCGCTTTTAGATAAAAATAAAGTTGTACCGATTGATATTTCACTCGGCGAAACGTACGATACTTTGGTTATCACCGGCCCGAACACGGGCGGTAAAACCGTGTCTTTAAAAACGCTTGGACTTTTTACCTTAATGGCGCAGTCAGGACTTCATATCAGTGCGGCGAGCGGAAGTAAAATCGCAGTGTTTGATAACGTTTTTGCGGATATCGGCGATGAGCAGAGCATAGAGCAGAGCTTATCAACCTTTAGCTCGCACATCGTAAAACTTGTAAATATTTTAGAAACCGTAACCAAAAATTCGTTGGTATTAACCGATGAACTTGGTGCAGGAACAGACCCGCAGGAAGGCGCGGCGTTAGCTGTTTCCATCATTGAATATTTAAGAAACTTCGGCGCGCGTGTTGCCGCAACCACGCACTATAGCGAACTTAAGATGTATGCTTTATCCACAGAAGGCGTTGAAAATGCATCTTGTGAATTTGATGTGGCAACGCTTTCTCCGACCTATAAACTGATGATTGGCGTTCCCGGAAAAAGTAACGCGTTTGCGATTTCTAAAAAACTGGGCATGAATGCGTCTGTTATTGAACATGCAAAACAGCGCATCGGCGCAGAAAATGTAAAACTCGAAGATGTGATTGCGTCATTAGAGGAAAACAGAAGAAAAGCAGAAGAAGACAGAGCTCTTGCGGAAAACGCTTCTCGTGATGCGCGCATCTTTAAAGAAAATATGAAAAAAGAGCGCGAAAGATTAGAAGCAAACAAAGCGAAAATTCTGCAGGAAGCAAGAGCAGAAGCGCTGGCAATTTTAGAAAGCGCAAAAGAGCAGTCTCAGGAACTTATGCGAGAACTTCGTGAAATAAAATCAAGCGCGGCGTATAAAGAGGCAATGGAAAAAAGTGAACGCGCAAAAGAACTTTTAAGAAAAGAAGCGGAGAAACTAAAAGAACAAGCCGCAAGCGGAAAGCCAAAAGTTCGCACATTAAAAAATGTGAAACTCGGCGAAACAGTGCATGTGGTTTCGATGAATTTAGATGCATCTGTGCTTTCTGAGCCGGATAAAAAGGGAAATCTTTTTGTGCAGGCAGGCATTATGAAAATCAAAACGAACTTAAACGATTTAACAAAAGCCGCGCCTCAAAAAGAGAAAAAAACAACGCCGAAAACAAACACGGCATCTTTTAAAACATCCAAGCAAACAACTGCCACAATGGAAACAGATGTGCGCGGTATGACACTTGATGAAGCCATCTTAGTAGTAGATAAATTTATTGACGACTGCTACCTTGCCTCGCTCCACGAAGTGACGATTATTCACGGAAAAGGTACCGGCGTTTTAAGACAGGGAATCGGAGAATTTTTGCGCCGTCATCCAACGGTTTCATCTTACCGCGCCGGAAGATACGGCGAGGGCGAAGCAGGCGTAACCGTTGTAACACTGAAAGACAAATAATATGCGGAGGGATTTGTTATGAACACAAAACCGATTGCAGCAATTTTATATGATTTTGACAAAACGCTATCCACGAAAGACATGCAGGAATATGCCTTTATTCCCGACATCGGGATGACGGCGGACGAGTTTTGGTCTACCTGTAATGAACTTACAAACAAAAACGATATGGATCAGATTTTGTCCTATATGTATGTGATGCTTGAGCGCGCAGAAGGAAAAAAACTTTTAACGCGCAAGGAGTTTGAAAACTTGGGAGCAAGTGTAGAACTTTGCCCGGGTGTTACTACCTGGTTTGACCGCGTGAACAAATACGGCGAAGCATTGGGATT
>JAZRET010000231.1:0-5172 GCA_045660945.1 Congzhengia sp. | reverse complement strand
CATAAATCGGGTGTTTCGAAATGAAGTCAAAACTCGGTACTACGGAAAGGTCAAGTCCGAAGAAATCAAAGTTGATGACTTTATCTGCAAGTTCACCAAGCTTTTCTGCACCATTTTCCATCATTTTTGCTAAACCAAGCTGGTCGATACGTGAAAAACTCTCTGCGGCTTTACCGGTCAGTTTTTCGTAAATATCCATAACGCGGTCATTTGACAGCATCATAATATAGCTGAGTGGCTTTCTGATGATGTTATAAAGCGCAATTAAAATCGGGAACTGAATCAAAAGCGGCAGACATCCACCCATGGGATTTACGCCTGCTTCCTGATAAAGTTTCATCGTTTCCTGACTCAGTTTTTCCTTGTCATACTGATATTTTTCCTGAAGCGCCTGAAGTTTCGGCTGAAGCGCCTGCGTCTTCTTCATAGATTTCTGCTGCTTTAATGTCAGCGGAAACATAAGGAATTTTACGATTAAGGTAAAGATTACAATGGTCAGGCCATAGTTTTGAACCAAAGCATAAATACCTTTAAATAGATATCCCAAAGGAACGTTAATAATATCAAAAACTGAATTCAAGATTGTCCTCCTTTATTGAGTGCACATTCACTTTTCTCTACCGGATCAAAACCGCCTTTCGAAAACGGATGACAGCGAAGAATTCGCCACACCGCCATAAGGCTACCTTTTAACACGCCTTTTTTCTCAATTGCTTCAATTGCATACTGAGAACACGTCGGGTAAAACCGACAACTCGGCTTTTTCAAAGGCGAAATATATGTTTGATACCAGCGGATGAAAAAAATCAATAACCGTTTCATACTTCATTCATCTTTTTTGGCTCACTGTCTAAGATGAGATTTGCACGTTCAAAGAGCTTATGGAAAATTTTTGCGGCGTCTTTATAGGAATCCACTTCTAAACTTCCCTCTCTTGCGGCTAAAATGATATCATAGCCTGTTTTTAAATTCTCTTCACTCAGGCGATAACATTCTCTCATCAACCGACGCAGCCGATTTCGTTTTGTTGCCTTTGCAAGTTTCTTGCCCACCTTAAATCCTAAGCGGTTTTCTTCCCTGCGGTTCGGCAGATAATACAATGTGAAATATTTGTGGTATGCCCTTTTTCCGTTTCTGTAAACGGCTAAAAACTGTTCGTTTCTGTTTAAACTGATTGTGTGTTTCATTTTACCCAATCTATGAAGAAAAGCCGCTGAAGACTTGTCCTCAGCGACCTGATGTTCATAAATTCAAGGTTATGCAGATAAAACCTTTCTGCCCTTGAGTCTTCTTCTGGCTAAAACCTTTCTGCCGGAACGAGAACTCATTCTGTTTCTGAAGCCATGATCTTTTTTTCTTTTACGTTTATTCGGCTGATATGTTCTGAGCAAGTGCTACACCTCCCATTGATTACTGTCCTAACACACCACAATCTTTCGTGTATCCTTAAATATTATACATAAAATGCATGGCTGTGTCAATAGTTTTTTAAAAAATAATGTGATATTTATTCTTTTACAATGGCATTTGCAAGATTTACACAAGATGCGTGTTTTTTCTCAAGTTCTTTATCCCCCGGCTGATAATTCATACGAACAGCGAGGTAGAGTTCACTCGAATCAATGCCAAGGTCTTTAAAAAGCGCGCTGTTTTTTAAAGAAACTGCAAAAATACCGTCTGCAAATTTATATGGAATGTCTTCTTTTATTTCTTCTGTGCACCATTCGTCCACTGCCAAAAAGATGCCCTCTGTCTCCTCCATTGAAAGAACGTCCTTTAACATCATTTCATCAAAGATATAAAGCATCTCATCTTTTGATGCGAGTGTGCCCATCATTTTTCCCTCGAGTGCCATAAACTTTTGTGCGTCCTGCATCGCCTCGGGAACAAAATTGATCTGTGTTACACAAACGTGCATCTCACCATCACCGTTTGCATCATCAGAAATTCGAGAGAGAGCCGTTTCAATCGTTTTTTCCGTTTCCTGATACATCGCATTGGTTGCAATATAGTTCACATTCAAATCGTAATTTACCTTTGTTACAATTTCAACTACGGTAATGACCAGCAAAACAAGTGCAAACAAAGCGCATGCAAAATGTACCTTGTAGTATCCCCAGATATAGGAAAACCAAGGTTTTGTGAACTTTTTCGGTTTTTCAAAGACTTCTGCCAATTGTTTGCACCTCACTTTCTATAAAAATTATAAAAAAACTTTTTGCGAAAGTCAAGAAACGCGCATGCTTATTTACAATTTCTTTATTTTTATTGACATTTTTTCGCTGAAATGCTAAAATACCTTCTAGTGAGTTCGAGACCTTCCTCACTTAAAACAAAACTAAAGGAGAAATAAATCATGAAAAACACAAAGATGCTCACGCATAGTGCAATTATCGCAGCATTATATGTCGTTTTGACGTATCTTGCTACAATGTCGGGATTATCTTCCGGTGTCATACAGGTGCGGTTTTCTGAAGCACTCACCATTTTGCCGGTATTTACCCCCGCCGCGATTCCCGGACTTTTTATCGGGTGTTTCGTTGCAAACCTCCTTTCAGGTTGCGTTATCTGGGACGTGATATTTGGAAGTTTGACCACGCTTTTTGCCGCAATTTTAACACGCTGTTTCAAAAAGAATAAGTGGTTTGCTCCCGTGCCGCCAATCATCTTAAACGCGATTACAGTACCATTTATTTTATCTTATGTTTATGGTGCCAAAGGCTCTATCTCCTTTTTTATGCTCACCGTATTTTTAGGAGAGTTTATTTCCTGCGGCGTCTTGGGAACGGTTCTTATGATGGGACTCAAAAAAACAGAAAAATATATCGATTTATAAAAAAGCAGTGGATTTTTCCACTGCTTTTTCTTTATAAGGATTTTAATTTTTCTTCTACTTCTTTTTTCGTCGGAATAGAGCCCGTCGCACCGGGTCGACTTACGGTAATGGAAGATGCCGCCGTTGCAAAGGTAACGGCCTTCTTTAATCCCTCGTTCATTTTTAAACAAAAAGCGCCGATGAAGGTATCCCCTGCCGCAGTTGTATCAACCACGTTTGCCGGGAACGCTTTTTGATGAACCAACTCGTCGCCATCATTATAGACAGAGCCATCGCCACCAAGTGTAATAATGACCTGACCGATACCGAGGCCTTTTAAGATGTCCATACACTTTTTTCTGGTTTCATCTGTGTCGGGATATACCTTTGTTAACACTTCGGTTTCTGTTTCATTTAAGATAATAATGTCTGTATTTGAAAGAAGTTCTTCCGGAAGTTTTTGAATCGGCGCGGGATTTAAAACAACCTTTACGCCGACTTCACGTGCGCGTTTCGCCGCATATAAAACCGTTTCCATCGGGATTTCAAGCTGCATGATAACCGCATCTGCCGCTTTAATAACATCCATATTTTTATCAATGATTTCTTTGGTAACTTCGCCGTTTGCGCCTGCATCTAAAATGATACTGTTATCGCCGTTACACACGGTAATTACCGCAACTCCGGTGTTTACATCCGTTCTTTCCACCGCAGATGTTTCAATGCCGTTTTTCTCAAAGTTTTGAAGGGCAATATCGCCGTTTGCATCTTTGCCGACAGCACCGATAAACGAAACCTCGCCACCGAGTTTTGCTACAGCAACCGCCTGATTTGCACCTTTTCCGCCACAGTTTGTAGAAAACCCTTTTCCAGAAATCGTTTCACCGATTTTTGGAACGCGGTCTGTGTTGATTACAAGGTCTGTGTTGATGCTTCCGATTACTACAAATTTCATTTTCTTCACCTTACTTTTCTAAAGTTTCCCAATCCTTTAACAACTTTTCGATGCCGCTTGTGGTCTGCGGGTGAGAAATCATCTGCTCGATGACTTTATACGGAACGGTTGCGATATCACTTCCTGCACGAGCACATTCAATTACGTGCACGGGTGTACGGATAGACGCCGCAATGATTTCTGTTTCAATATTATGTACGCTGAAAACATCTACGATTTCAGAGATTAAGCCCACGCCGTCTCCACCGATATCATCCACTCTGCCAACAAAGGGACTTACAAACGTTGCACCTGCGCGTGCTGCCAAAAGCGCCTGTGCAGCAGAGAAAATGAGTGTTACGTTTGTTTGAATGCCGAGTGACGCTAAAACTTTGGTTGCCTTTAAGCCTTCTGCACACATTGGGATTTTAATAACAACGTTCGGATTATCAATTTTCTTGATAATTTCTTTTGCTTCTTCCACCATTTTATCAGCCTCTAATGAGATGACTTCTGCGCTGATGGGACCATCTACGATTGCCGTGATTTCTTTTACAACTTCAAAGAAGTCACGTCCTTCTTTTGCAATGAGCGAAGGGTTTGTGGTTACACCGCAAATTACGCCCAAGTCATTTGCCTTTTTGATTTCTTCTACGTTCGCTGTGTCTACAAATAATTTCATTTGGATTTTCCTTTCCTGTGACATTTATTTTTCATTCCATTCTATGAAATGATAACTCGCTAATATCTCTAAATATTTTATGAGACGCTCATAAAGAGGATGCGCCTCTTCGCCAAACTTCTTTTCTACTGCTTCCGCAAGCGCGAAAACTTCCCTTTCACCGTCTAAGTTCTGCCAGATAAAACTGCCGAGCGCGTCTAAATGCACATAGGAAATTTTCGGTTTTTTGAAAAACTTTTGTGCGAGTTTGTTCATAAACCCTTTGTTCTCAATCTCTAACGTTACGATGCCCGCCTCATCCACAGTAAAGCGGATAGAAGGCGTACACATCGGTTTTTTTTCCAAATAATTGTCTTTCATAACTTATCCACGTTTTTTCCAAAGTGAGAATTTTAATGTGGTTAAAATGATGACTGCAAAGAGCACCAAACCACCAATATCCGAAACAACTGCCGGAATACCGATTTTTCCGGAAAGGTCAAACATAGAATCTACGCCGAATACTGCAAGGAGAGCTAAAAGAATTCCCACCAAGCCTTCGCCCGCAATCATACCGGAGCAAAACAGAATTCCGTCGTTTACAATCGCCTTTTTTTCTTCTTCTTTGCGTTTTAATTTATCTAGCGCGAGGCGAACGAGTCCTCCTACCATAATGCAGGCATTTAATTGTACCGGGAGGTATACACCGATTGCAAACGGAAGCACCGGAATGCCAACAACTTCGACTACAATTGCAATAAA
>JAZRET010000230.1:0-1471 GCA_045660945.1 Congzhengia sp. | reverse complement strand
GTATCAGGCAGAATACAGTTTCTTAATCGCAAATCGTGCAGGCGACCCGAAAGATACCACCGTAACCGTGGCAGGAAAATGCTGCGAATCAGGTGACCTTTTGGGCGAACATGTAGCGTTGCAAAAAGCAAAACTTGGCGACACCTTAGCCGTTCTTTCCACCGGCGCATACAACTACTCGATGGCAAGTAATTATAACCGTTTGCCGCGCCCGGCTGTTGTAATGACAAAAGACGGTACGTCGCGCGTCATCGTAAAACGCGAAACTTACGAAGATATTGTGAAAAACGATTTATTTTAAATAACAAAAAAAGCAAGCGTGTGAACATCACACGCTTGCTTTTTATATTGGTTTGTAAACTTCAATAATTTTAAATGCCGTCTTTATTCCATCTACTGCGGCGCTCATAATGCCACCTGCATATCCTGCGCCCTCGCCTGCAGGCATAAGACCATACGCACTTTCGCTCATTCCGTTTTCATTTCGTAAAATCCTTACCGGCGCAGAAGTTCTTGTTTCAACGCCCGTAAGCATTGCATCGCGGCTCACAAAGCCTTTTATTTTTCTTTCGAAACTAAGGAGCCCTGTTTTCATAAAGCGATTAAAGTCGTCTGAAAAAAGCGCGTTTAAATCAGAAAAGTGCGTTCCGCGCTCGATACTCGGCGTAACTTTCCCGAAAGAATCGGACACTTTTCCTTCTATATAATCTGTTAAGCGCTGAACGGGGGCGCTATAGTCGCTACCACCCAATAAAAACGCCTTTCTTTCTAATTTTCTTTGAAATGCAACGCCTGCCAAAGGATGCGCGCTTTCAAAATCTTTTTCGGAAACGTTTACACAAATCGCACTGTTTGCGTTTTTGCCATCCCGCGCTCTGTGGCTCATTCCGTTTGTAACCACGGTTTCTTCTTCTGACGCCGCCTGCACAACACTTCCGCCGGGGCACATACAAAAACTATAGCATCCGCGCCCATTTTCGCGATAAGAAAGTTGATAGTTTGCCGCGCCCAAATCAGGATGCCCTGCAAAATCTCCGTACATCGCTATGTCAATTTCTTTTTGCAGATGCTCTGCGCGAAAACCAACTGAGAACGGCTTTAAAATCATCTTGATGTTTTCTTTATGAAGCATTTCATAGGTGTCTCTTGCGCTGTGACCGATGGCAAACACCGCCACGTCACAAGGAAGCGTTTCGCCGTTTGCGAGCACAAGCCCTGCGAGTTTTCCACCTTTTAAAATAATGTTATCTACACGCGTGCAAAACCGCACTTCTCCGCCCAAAGAGATGATTTTCTCGCGAATATTTTTCACAACTGTTTTTAAAACATCTGTTCCAATGTGCGGCATCGCCTGATATAAAATATCCTCCGGTGCGCCGCAAGAAACGAACTCTTCTAAAACGGCATCAATTAAGCCATCACCGATGCGCGTGGTGAGTTTTCCGTCAGAAAATGTTCCTGCGCCGCCCTC
>JAZRET010000229.1:0-5353 GCA_045660945.1 Congzhengia sp. | reverse complement strand
ACAATCTTCTGTCTTTAAAGCAGAAATACAGCCCTTGATGATTTCATCAGGCGCATTATCTCCGCCGAATGCGTCAACTGCTATACGCATTTTTAAATCCCACCTTAACGCTTTCAAAAGTGCCGTAAAACAACTTCCTTTTTACAAGCTAAATCTTATTATATTTTAACATATTTTCCGAAAAATAGCAAGTTTTATTTCGAAAAATACGCAAGGATATTTTCTGCTACACGTTTTGATATTCCGACGTTTTGAAGCGCAATCAAATCCGCTTCTTTTACTGCACGGACGGACTTGAATTTTTTCAAAAGTTTCTGTGCCGTTTTTGTCCCGACGCCCTCTATTTTTTCAAGTTCAGAGGTCTTCATTTTTGCCCCTCTGCGCTTTTTGTGATACTCAATCGCAAAACGGTGCACTTCTTCCTGAATATGCGAAATAAGTTTAAATTCTTCCGAGCGCGGTTTAATGCCTACTCTGCTCCCGTCAGGACGAAGGAGCGCCGATGTGCGATGTTTATCATCTTTCACCATGCCAAAGAGCGGAATATCTGTATCCGTCAGTTCCAAAACTTTAGAAATCGCAGAAAGCTGTCCTTTTCCGCCATCTAAAAAGATACAGTCAGGAAGTGGCAGGAATTTCGCATCTTCTTTCAAAAGTTCGCCTATTTCAATTAAGGCTTCCTCTTCGCGCGCGTGTTTCAATCTTCTGAATACCACTTCGGACATACTCTCCGTATCATCCCCGCCTTTTGCGGAAAGAATCTGAAATCTTCTGTAAAATCGTTTGGCAGGTTCCCCGTTTACAAAGACTGCCATCGAACCTACCGCATCTTCTCCCGCAGTGTGTGAGATGTCATAAGACTCGATTCTGTAAGGAGGGGATGATAAACCTAATTCTTCTTTTAAATCAAGAATTAAGCGTTTTACTCCCTTTCTTCCTTCTGCGTTTTTAAGCATATAGTTTAAAGCTGCCTGTTTTGCATTTTTATTTGCCATTTCAACAAGCGCTTTTTTCTCTCCGCGCTGCGGCGTGTGAAGTTTCACGCTTCTTCCCGCAAGACGCATGAGCCACTCTGTTAAAAGCGCTTCGTCATCGCACGTAAACTGGATATAGATATTCGCCGGAACGAAGTCCGCATCTTTATAAAACTGCTTCACAAATTCTGTTGCAATCTCTCCATCACGCATTCCTTCCGTTCCCGAAAGCATAACGTCTTTCGTGCCGATCAAACGGCCGGAGCGAACAAAAAACACCTGAATAAATGTTTTGGATTCTTGAGAATAAAGCCCGATGATATCTTCATCTGCGTGACGCTCAGAGACGATTTTCTGTTTTTTCTCCATTTGACGGATCCCGTTTATTTTATCCCTGAGCGTTGCTGCGCGTTCAAACTCTAAATTCTCCGCAGCAACATTCATTTCATCTGTCATTTTTGTAATCAGTTCCGTTGCTCCGCCGTCTAAAAAGTCGCACGCGGCTTTGATGCGCTCCCCGTACTCTTCTTTTGAAATTTTATTTTCACAGGGTGCACAGCATCTCCCGATTTGTGCATTGATACACGCACGTTTCCTCCCTAAGTCGCGCGGTAAGTTGATTTCACAAGTCGGGATGCCGAAGAGTTTTGATGCAAGGTCAATTGCCTCACGTACGGCAAAGCCGCCGGAATACGGACCAAAATATTTTGCGCCGTCTTTTTCCATTTTTCTCACAAAGCGAATTTTTGGATACGCTTCATTTGTGGTTACTTTGATGTAAGGATAGTTTTTATCATCCTTTAAGAGAATGTTATAATATGGGCGGTGCTTCTTGATCAGGTTACACTCTAAAATTAACGCTTCCAGTTCACTGTCGGTTATAATATATTCAAACGTATCCACTTTTGATACCATCGCAGCTACTTTCGGCGGATGTTTCTCTGTATTTTGAAAATATTGACGGACACGGTTTTTCAGAACTTTCGCTTTTCCGACATAAATGATTTTTCCCGTTTTGTCTTTCATAATATAAACACCCGGGTCATTTGGGAGTGTAGAAAGTTTCTGCTTGTCAACCATATAAGCACCTCCTTTTCCTGATAAAACGAAAGGGATATGCGATTATATCACATATCCCCGTGTCATTTGTGTTTGATTAGTCACTGAAGTTGGATTCGACAAGACTTTCCAATGCTTCTAAAGCTTCTTTTTCGTCAACACCATCTGTAATAATGGTGATTTCTGTGCCCTTTGTAATGCCCAAGGACAAAACGCCAAGCAAACTTTTTGCGTTTACGCGACGTTCTTCTTTTTCCACCCAGATGCTTGATTTAAATTCATTGGATTTCTGTATAAAAAACGTAGCCGGTCTTGCGTGAAGACCTACCTGATTCTGTACAATAACTGTTTTTGATAACATGCTTCCAGCTCCTTATAAATACTCCTACTACTTACTATTAAGAATACTAAAATTTTTATCCATTGTCAATAAACAAAAATAATTTTGTGAATTATATGTATAAAATTCTACAAATTAAAACGTTTTTTATGAATTATATACATTAAAATTCGAACTTATCTGCAAAATATGCATCCAGTTCATCAATGGATACTGTAACCTGCTCCATGGTGTCACGGTCACGGATAGTAACAGTGTTGTTTTCTTCGGAGTCGAAGTCGTATGTAATACAGAAAGGTGTGCCGATTTCATCCTGTCTTCTGTAGCGTTTTCCGATAGAACCTGCATCGTCATAATCGCACATATACTTTTTAGAAAGTTTCGCAAAAAGTTCTGTTGCGCCGTCAGCTAACTTCTTAGAAAGCGGTAAAACTGCAATCTTAATCGGGGCAAGTGCCGGATGCAAGCGCATTACGACACGTGTATCTTTTTCGCCTTCTTCTTCGTCATAAGCATCAACCAAGAACGCAAGTGTTACACGGTCAGCACCCAAAGAGGGCTCGATACAGTACGGAATGTATTTTTCATTTGTTACGGGGTCTGTATACTCAAAGTTTTCGCCGGAATGGTTTCCATGCTGTTTTAAGTCAAAGTCTGTTCTGTCGGCAATACCCCAGAGTTCGCCCCAACCAAACGGGAACATAAACTCGATGTCTGTCGTTGCATTGCTATAATGAGAAAGTTCTTCCGGGCTGTGATCACGCATTTTGAGGTTTTCTTCCGGAATACCGAGAGCTAAAAGCCAGTTTTTGCAATACTCTTTCCAGTATTTGAACCATTCTAAATCTTCACCGGGTTTACAGAAAAATTCAAGTTCCATCTGCTCAAATTCACGTGTTCTGAAAATGAAGTTACCGGGTGTAATTTCATTGCGGAAGGATTTACCAACCTGACCAATACCAAAGGGAACCTTCTTTCTTGTGGTTCTCTGCACGTTTTTGAAGTTTACGAAAATACCCTGTGCCGTTTCAGGACGAAGGAATAATTCAGATGTTTTATCTTCTGTTACACCCTGGAATGTTTTAAACATCAGGTTGAACTTTCTGATATCTGTAAAGTTTTTCTTGCCACATTTCGGGCAGGTAATATTATTTTCTTCGATGAAGGCAAGCATCTTTTCTTCGGACCAACCGTCTACAACAATTGCTTCGCCTTTTTCAAACATAAAGTCTTCGATGAGTTTATCTGCACGGTGACGCGCTTTACATTCTTTACAGTCCATTAAAGGATCGGAAAAGCCGCCAACGTGACCGGAAGCAACCCATGTCTGCGGGTTCATTAAAATTGCAGCATCCAAGCCAACGTTATAAGGGCTTTCCTGGATGAATTTTCTCCACCAAGCTCTTTTTACATTATTTTTAAGTTCAACGCCCAACGGACCGTAGTCCCAAGAGTTTGCAAGTCCGCCATATATTTCAGAGCCGGGATAAACAAATCCTCTGCCCTTACAAAGCGCAACGATTTTCTCCATTGTTTTTTCTGTGTTTTTCATTCTGTACCTCCACTTATTGTATCATAAAACGTTATTATAAATATAATATCCCAAAACACCCTTTTTTGTCAAGGATTATTTGCCAAAATTCTTGGAAACTGCTCCTTTTCCGCGCCAGGAAAACGGAAATTCTCCATATTCTTTCAAAAATGCCTTATTGGACAGTTTTTCAAGTGTTTCTTTTTGAAAATCCAAAAGCACCGGCTTTGAAAATTCCCGTAAGGTTGTTTGCTCTATTTTTTGATTATACGGACATACATCCTGGCAGATGTCACAACCGTAGACAAAATGTTGCGACTCTAAAATTTCCTTCTGCTCCTCTGTCAACTGCTTCGTCTGCGTAATGTAGGAGACACATTTTTCCGCACATAAGCCTTCTTCTTTAATTGCACCACCGGGACACGCTTCAATACATTTTTGGCACATACCACAGTTTTTCTCGATAGGAGTATCAGGCGAAAGCACAAGATTTGTAATAATATAACCGATAAAACAAAAAGAACCATATTTTTTCGAAATCAAAAGTGTGTGTTTGCCAAAAAAACCGAGTCCTGCTTTGTAGGCTAAAAACTTGTCCGCCAAAGGACCATTATCGGAAAAGCACATGCATTTTGCACCGGGTTCTTTGTTTATAATAAAGTCTGAAATCTTTTCCAGGTATTCTTTTACTACTTTGTGATAATCCGGGATACGAGCATATTTTGAAACGTTTTGCGCCCCGTCTTCGCCGTTATAATACGGAAACAAAAACACTAAGAGACTTTGTGCGTCTTCCATTGTTTTTCGGGGGTTTACACGCAATTCAACATCCTCTTCTTCAAAAGGTGTTATGCCAAACCGCGCGCGTTTTTCAAGTAGTATTTCGCGTAAATCTTCCATTGGATCTGCAGATACTACACCAAAGGAATCTATATTTAGTTTTTTTGCATAGTTCCTTATTTGTTCTTTCATCTTTTCCCTCAAATAAAAAACTGCGCCAACGGCGCAGTTTCTTTTTATTCGTTATTTTCCACGTAAAATTTAACCAGTGCCTCCATGATTTCATCACGTTCGATTTTCATAATGAGCGCACGTGCACCGTTATGGCCGGTTATATACGTCGGATCACCGGAAAGAATATAACCAACCATCTGGCTGATTGGATTATAACCTTTTTCCTCCAAAGCAGCATAAACCTTCATAACGATATTTTTAATAATTTCGTCACGGCTCGTGCCAAATTGAAACTGTTGTGTGTTGTGACTTTCCATAACTATACACCTGCCTTCTAATTTGCCTCTAAAATAGGCGCTTATGCTTATTATACAACAAAAAATAATGTTATGCAAGATATTTTTTAAAAAAAAGAAGCCATTTCCAAAAGGAAATGGCTTTTCGATTGCATAACTACCTGCACCGATTGTCTTACTTTAAGAAAAACAGCGCAAT
>JAZRET010000228.1:0-11968 GCA_045660945.1 Congzhengia sp. | reverse complement strand
CGCTCAAAGAGCGGCTTTTTTATTTTTCTTTTTCTACAGTTGTGACCGTAAGCGTATTGTCTTTTACCTGAAACTGAATGTTGTAGCCTGCAAAAAGCATACCATAAATTCGGTTGGAATCGTCCTGATAAGCAGGTCTTGGGTCATCTGCGAGACACTCCATCACAGCATCGCGCTTATCCATGGGGAGTTTCTTTAAAAGTTCGTCGGGGAAATGGACGGTTAGGCGATAATCTTTTGCATCGTCACTATAACTTCCGGTGGCATCCGGCTTTAGGTCTGCGTGGGGGATATAAGGCTTAATGTCTAAAATCGGCGTTTTGTCTAAAAGGTCTACGCCCGAAACGATGAGAACACATCCCTCGTCTTCCGTTTTTTCGATTTTTTCTAATTTCACGCACGAGAGCCCGATGGGGTTCGGGCGGTAAGGCGAGCGGCTTGCAAATACGCCGACTCTTTTATTTCCGCCAAGGCGCGGCGGTCTGACGGTGGGAGACCATTCTTTTGTGTGCGCTTTAGAAAAGTCAAACAAAAGCCAGATATGCGAAAAATTTTCTAAGCCGCGCAGCGCCTCCGGATTTCGGTACTCCGGCAAAAAAACGATTTTTCCCGTGAGAGATGCGGCTCTTCCGCTTTGGCGCGGAATGCCGAATTTTTCTTTAAAATCGGTTCTTATTTCTGCAATGGGAGAAATTTCAAGTTTCACGCGACCACCCACTCCTCTAAGTTTTATCTTTATTTTATCATAGAAGTTGCCGGCGCGCAAGGGATGAAAACTCAAACTGCAAGAATTTCGTATTCTTCGCAGGGGATGTCTTCTGTTCCGATGAGTTGCTCTATAATATCGCGGACAGAAATCGGTGTTACGGTGTTTCGTGCGAGTAGCAGTGCCGCGTCACGCGCTTCCGCTTCTGTGCAGAAAACGTCAAACACTTTTCTGTATTCCACGCGCAAAGAGCCAAAATTGGTCTTACTTCTTTTTAAAACTTCAATGCCGTACGTTTCCCACGCGCCACCCTCTAAAAAAGTCTCACGCGCGATGACGTAGTATTCTAAACAAAACTCTTTTGTTTCATTTTCTTCCGACGTGGAAACGGTTACGGTTCGAATTAGTTTTCTTGTGTTCATGATGTGTCCTTTCTCTTTTAACCACTATGTTGTGTACCTCTTTTCTACAATATACATTATATAGTATTTTCGAGGAAAATTCAACTACAAACATAACGCACGATTCGACAGAGAAGCCCGAAAACACGCGCTTTTAAGGCATCCAAAACACAAAAAAAGTCGACTATTTACATTCTTTTAAAAATATGATATGATAAGAGTAGAAGGGAAGGCGAGAAATATGGAAACAAGAGTTGCAATTATTGGCATTATTGTGGAAAAAGAGGCGGCAACAGAAGCGCTAAATGCGATTTTGCACGAATATAGCGACGCGATTATCGGCAGAATGGGAATCCCCTATCGCGAAAAAAACATTAACATTATCTCCATTGCGATTGATGCACCGGAAGATGTGATTTCTGCGCTTTCCGGAAAACTGGGAAAACTTAACGGAATCAGCACAAAAACGGCTTATTCCAACGTAAAAACAGAAAAGTAAAACAAAAACTACTAACGGGGAAGAGATTCTGACCCGAAAGAAAGGACGTTTCAATATGTATAACCCGAACTCATTAAAGGCAGAAGAATTTATCTCGCACGAAGAGGTGCTGGATACTTTAAAATATGCCGAAGAAAACAAAGAAAACATCGCGTTAATCGATGAAATTTTAGAAAAAGCAAAAACATATAAAGGGCTTAACCACCGTGAGGCATCGGTTCTTTTGGCGTGCGAAATTCCGGAGAAAATCCAGGAAATGTATGCATTAGCAGAAAAAATCAAAAAAGATTTTTACGGAAACCGCATCGTAATGTTTGCACCTTTATACCTTTCAAACTACTGCGTAAACGGCTGCGTGTACTGCCCTTACCACATGCAGAATAAGTGCATCACAAGAAAGAAACTTACCCAGGAAGAAATCGTGCGCGAAGTAACCGCGCTTCAGAATATGGGACACAAAAGACTCGCACTTGAAGCGGGGGAACATCCCACAATGAACCCCATTGAATATATTTTAGAAAGCATTAAAACGATTTACTCCATCAAACACAAAAACGGTGCGATCAGAAGAGTAAATGTAAATATTGCGGCAACCACCGTGGAAAACTATCAAAAACTCAAAGAAGCCGGCATTGGTACTTATATTCTGTTTCAGGAAACGTACCATAAAGAAACGTATGAAAAACTGCATCCGACAGGTCCCAAGAGCGACTACGCCTATCACACCGAAGCGATGGACAGAGCGATGGAAGGTGGCATAGACGATGTAGGACTCGGCGTGCTGTTCGGCTTAGAACTCTATAAATACGAATTTGCCGCACTCTTAATGCACGCAGAACATTTAGAAGCGGTGCACGGCGTAGGTCCTCACACGATTAGCGTTCCGAGACTTAAAAAAGCCAATGACATCGACCCCGATAGTTTTGATAACGGCATCAGCGACGATACGTTTGCAAAAATCTGCGCACTCATCCGTATCTGCGTTCCGTATACGGGTATGATTATTTCTACCCGCGAAAGTAAAGAAGTGCGCGAAAAGGTGATTCGTTTGGGCGTTTCGCAGATTAGTGGCGCATCGAAAACGTCTGTCGGCGGTTACTCTGAGCCTGCGCCCGAAGAGGAAGTAACAGAACAGTTTGACGTAAGCGACCAAAGAACCTTAGACGAAGTTGTGCGTTGGCTCATGGAATTTGGATATATCCCGTCATTCTGCACGGCTTGCTACCGAGAGGGAAGAACGGGCGACCGCTTTATGAGTCTTTGTAAAAGCGGCCAGATTGCAAACTGCTGTCAGCCGAACGCGTTAATGACGCTCAAAGAATATTTAATGGACTATGCGTCAGAAGAAACCCGCGCAATCGGGGAAGAGATTATAAAAGCAGAACTTGAGCACATCCCGAACGAAAAAGTAAAGGAAATCTGCAAAGACCGCTTGGAAAAAATTGCAGCAGGCATCCGTGATTTCCGTTTTTAAGGGGGATTTTTATGTCAATGAACAATACGCCCTCGGGCGATAGAATCCATATCGGCTTTTTCGGCAAAAGAAACGCCGGAAAATCAAGCTTAATCAATGCCGTAACGGGGCAAGAACTTTCCGTCGTTTCAGACACCAAGGGCACAACAACGGACCTTGTGATGAAAACGATGGAACTTTTGCCGCTTGGCCCCGTGATGATGATTGATACGCCCGGACTTGACGATGAGGGAGATTTAGGAAACTTAAGGAAGCAAAAAGCGCAAAAGGCATTAAATCGTTGCGACGGCGCGGTTTTGGTGGTAGATGCGCGCGAGGGCATCGGCGCGTTTGAAGAAAATTTAATCGAAGTTTTTAAACAAAAGGAAATTTCTTATATTATTGCATATAATAAAAACGATATCGCAAGGAAAACACAGAAACAATCAGAAGACGAAGTTTTTGTCTCCGCTGAAACGGGCGAGGGTATTTTTGAACTAAAAGAATTACTCGGGAAAAAACTCTTAGGCGAAAAAAAAGAAAGACGCATCGCAGGAGATTTGGTAAAGCGCGGTGACCATGTGCTTTTAGTAACGCCGATTGACGAGGCGGCGCCAAAGGGAAGAATGATTCTCCCGCAGCAGCAAACGCTAAGAGATTTATTAGATAGCGGCGCGGTTGTAAGTTTTACAAAAGAAACGGAATTAAAAGAAGCACTAAACATATCCCGCGAAAAGATAGACCTTGTGATTACCGATAGCCAGGTTTTCCCGTTTGTGGAAGAAAACATACCGGAAGATGTTCCGTTAACCTCATTTTCTATTTTAATGGCGCGTTATAAAGGGTATTTAAAAGATGCGCTTTTGGGTGTTTCCGCGATTGAGAATTTAGAAGATGGTGACACCGTGTTAATTGCCGAAGGCTGTACGCATCACAGACAGTGTAACGATATCGGCACGGTGAAAATCCCGAACTGGCTAAAGAAATATACGAAAAAAGAGTTTAAAATCGAAACCGTTTCGGGCGCGGATTTTCCGGAAGATTTATCGCCTTATCGCGTGATTATTCACTGCGGAGGATGCATGCTCGGTGACCGCGAAATTCGTTATCGCATGAAATGTGCAAAAGACCAAAATGTTCCCGTGGTAAATTACGGGGTTTTGATTGCAAAAATGAACGGCATTTTAGAAAGAAGCATTGCCGTTTTGCCCGAAAGCAAAAAAGGAAAGGAAGAATAATATGGACAACACCGCATTTTTTAAACTAAGCTACGGACTTTATGTGCTCACCGCAAAAGACGGTGAAAAAGACAACGGTTGCATTATTAACACCGTGATGCAGGTGACAGATATCCCGAAGCGCATCGCGATAGCGGTGAATAAAGACAACTACACCTGTGACATCATTTCGCGCACAAAGACTTGTAATATTTCTGTTTTAACGGAAAGCGCGCCTTTCGTTCTTTTTCAGCGTTTCGGCTTTCAAAGCGGAAGAAAGGCAGAAAAGTTTTTCGGACTCGAGGGTGTAAAAAGAAGTGCGAGTGGCGTAACGTACCTTACAGAAAACACGTGTGCTTATTTTAGCGGAAATGTCCTGGAAGAAACAGACCTGGGAACACATAAAATGTTTGTATTAGATATTACGGAGGCAGAAAATATAGATGGCGGTGCTCCTGTGACGTATTCATATTACCATAAAAACATCAAACCCCAGCCGGAAAAAACAGAGAAGAAGGGTTGGCGTTGTAAAATCTGCGGATATGTCTACGAGGGTGAAGAACTTCCGGAAGATTTTATCTGCCCCTTGTGTAAGCATCCGGCATCGGATTTTGAGAAGATTGAATAAAGCGAAAAAAACGGATGTATGGTTCCATACATCCGTTTTTTGTTGAAACTCAGAAAAACAAAGCTTTTTTCTATATTTTTCTCAAAAAACCCTTGACATCCGCCCACCCGTGTGCTATCATAGTAGCGTGCTAAAGCGCGAAAGGAGAAATAAACATGGAAAAGTTTCAAAAAGAACTCACCGATAATTTATTTTCCGCGGTGCTATCACTTGAATCCATTGAGGAATGTTATTCGTTTTTTGAAGATGTTTGCACCATTAAAGAGATTCAGGATATTGCGCAGCGTTTAGAAGTTGCAAGACTTCTCCGCGAAAAAAGGGCCTATAATGATGTGGCGAAAAAGACCGGCGCATCAACGGCAACCATCAGCCGCGTAAATAAATGCATCACATATGGTTGTGGCGGCTATAAAATGGTGTTAGACAGAATCACAGAAAAGAAGGACGCGTAAAATGGCAGAATTAAAAAAACAGGACGAATCCGTTGTTCAGCGCCTGAAAAAGCGCTATAAGGCATACGGATACGCAAAATTTAAAATGAATAAATTCGAAGAATACGACACATATGTGGAAAATAAAGACTTTTTAATCAGCGACAAAGTCATCACATTTACCGACACAAACGGAAAACTCCTCGCAATGAAGCCCGATGTGACGATTTCTATCATCAAAAACGCCGACACGGAAAAAAACAGCGTGCAAAAAGTGTACTATAACGAAAATGTATACCGCGTTTCAGACGGTTCTCATGCGTTTAAAGAAATTATGCAGGCGGGTTTAGAGTGCATCGGCGATATTGATGCATATCACATCGCAGAAGTGATTGCACTTGCGGTGATGAGTCTTTCTGAAATCAGCGAAAATTTCGTTTTAGATCTTTCGCATATGGGTTTTGTGGCAGGACTTTTAGATGCTGCAGGATTTTCCGCGCAGGAAAAGAAAGTTGTGTTATCCGCGGTGAGCGAAAAGAATCTTCCGGAACTTATGAACTTTTGTGCGAAAAAAGGATTATCTTCCGGTATGACGGAAAAAATCACGAGTTTAGCAACGGTGTACGGCCCGGTTGAAGAAGTTTTAAAAAAGCTCGACCAGATTTCCGTAAATACAGAAACAGAGCAGGCAACGCAGGAACTGAAAACCTTGTGTGAAGTTTTAAAAATGAGTGGACTTTCCCAAAATGTGCAAATTGATTTTTCTGTCGTAAACGATATGAATTATTATAACGGCATTGTATTCCGCGGCTATGTAGAGGGCGTTCCGAGCGGCGTTTTATCCGGCGGACAGTATGATAAACTCGTAGAAAAAATGGGAAAAGACGCAAAAGCAGTCGGCTTTGCGGTTTATCTTGACATCTTAGAGCGCTTAGAGCAAAAAGGCGACGGCTACGATGTAGACGGATTGCTTTTATATGATGAAACCGTTTCTGTAAGCGAAGTGTTCCAAAAAGCAAACGAACTGATTGCATCCGGCAAAACCGTGATGGTACAAAAAGAAGAACCGGAACATTTGTGTTATAGAGAAAAAATCGTGATGGGAAAAGGAGGCGCAAATTAGTCTATGGTAAATATTGCACTCCCCAAGGGAAGACTTGGCGAAAAGGTTTATAAAATGCTTGAAAATGCAGGTTTTTCCTGTGATATGAAAGAAAACGACCGCCGCTTGATTTTTGAAAACGAAGCGGCAGGCGTTCGCTACTTTTGGGTAAAACCCTCTGATGTTGCGATTTATGTTGAGCGTGGTGCGGCAGATGTCGGCATCGCCGGAAAAGATATTTTGCTTGAATACACGCCCGATGTGTATGAACTTTTAGATCTCGGCATCGGCGTATGCCGTATGGCAGTTGCGGCAAAAGTGAATTTTAGAGACCAGACGGAAAAAACGCTTCGCGTGGCGACGAAATTTCCGAATATCGCAAGAACGTACTATGAAAAAAAGGGAAGAGACATTGATATTATTAAATTAAACGGCTCTATAGAACTTGCTCCGATTTTAGACCTTTCTGATGTCATTGTGGATATCGTGGAAACGGGCACAACCTTAAAAGAAAACAACTTAGAGCCGAAAGAAACGGTTGTTCCGATTTCAGCGCGTCTTGTCTGTAATAAAGCAAGTTTTAAATTTAAAAACGCGCAGATTCAAAAGGTGATAGAAGCGTTAAAAGAAAAAGAGGAATCGAAATGATTAAAATCTATAATTATAACGAAGTTTCAAAGGAAGAAATTTTTGCCCGCGTAGAGATGAAAACCGATGTAGAGGGCATTGTTTCCGAAATCATTGAAAATGTAAAGGAAAACGGAGACAGCGCGCTTTTTACATACTGCGCGAAATTTGATAACGCAATTCTTTCTTCTTTGGAAGTGACAGAGGAAGAAATCGAAGAAGCGTTTTCAATCGTTGATCCGGCGCTCATTGAAATTTTAAAAGAGGCAAAAGAAAACATCTGGAATTTTCACAAACATCAGGTGAAAAACAGTTTCATTTTAAATGAAAAAGACGGCGTTGTAACCGGACAGAAGGTTACCCCGATTGAAAAAGTGGGACTCTACGTTCCGGGCGGCACGGCGGCATATCCATCTTCTGTTTTGATGAACTGTATACCTGCAAAAATCGCAGGTGTGTCTGAAATCGTGATGGTAACGCCTCCTACGGGCGGAAGCATCAATCCGGCAATTTTGGCAGCAGCCAAAATTGCAGGTGTTGACCGCGTGTTTAAAATTGGCGGTGCGCAGGCGGTTGCGGCCCTTGCCTATGGAACAGAGTCCGTTCCGAAAGTAGATAAAATCGTCGGCCCGGGAAATGCCTTTGTGGCAGAAGCCAAAAGAAAGGTGTTCGGAAAAGTTGACATTGATATGATAGCGGGCCCGAGCGAAATTTTGGTTGTAGCAGACGGAAAAAGCAATCCGAAATTTGTTGCGGCAGACCTTTTATCCCAGGCAGAACACGATAAAAACGCAAGCGCTGTTTTGGTAACAGAGAGTATGGATTTGGCAGAAAAAGTGCAGAAAGAAATCGAAGCGCAGCTAAAAGTTCTTCCAAGAGAAGAAATTGCGCGCGCGTCTATTGATAATAACGGAAAAATTATCGTTTCAGAAAGTATTTTGGCCGCGATTGAAGTTGCAAACGAAATCGCACCGGAGCACTTAGAAATCTGCACAGATAATCCTTTTGACTATTTAGATAAAATCAAAAACGCCGGTTCTGTGTTTATGGGAAGATACTGTCCTGAAGCTTTGGGCGACTATTTTGCAGGCCCGAACCACACACTTCCAACAAGCGGAACGGCGCGCTTTTCAAGCCCGTTATCCGTTGATGATTTTGTGAAGAAATATCAGTATACCTACTACACGGAAGAAGCATTTATTAAAATTGCAGATAAGGTTTCCCTTTTTGCTGAAAGTGAGGGCTTATCCGCGCACGCGAAAAGTGCAACAGTGAGAAAAGACGGAAAGGCAGAATCAAATGAGTAGATTTTTGCACGATAGATTTAAAGAAATGGAAGCTTATGTCCCCGGCGAACAGCCGACGGATATGGAGTATATCAAACTAAATACGAACGAGTCACCTTATCCCCCATCGCCCGAGGTGGTAGCGGCGATAACAAAAGGGGAAGTGGAAAATTTAAGACTTTATTCCGACCCCGAATGTAAATCCCTTCGGGATGCTTTGGCAAAAGAATTTGGCGTTAGACGCGAAAATGTGTTCGTGTCAAACGGCTCTGACGATATTTTAAACTTTGCATTTTTAGCATTTGCGGGACTGAATGGAAACGTCGTATTTCCCGAAATTTCTTACGGATTTTATGAAGTTTTTGCCGAACTTCACGGCGTAAATTACGAAAAAATTCCACTTTTGAAAGACTTTTCGATCAACCCTGAAGATTATTTTCACAAAAACGCGATGGTTTGCATCGCAAACCCCAACGCACCGACGGGGCTTGCGCTCTCGCTTTCTGACGTAGAAAAAATCGTTCAGGCAAACCGTGAAAATGTGGTACTAATCGACGAAGCGTATGTGGATTTCGGCGCGGCAAGTGCAGTGGACCTTACGAAAAAATACGACAATTTACTTGTTGTGCAAACCTTTTCAAAATCAAAGAATTTAGCCGGTGCGCGCCTTGGCTTTGCCATCGCAAACGAAGAAATAATCAAAGACTTAGAAAAAATAAAATATTCCACCAATCCGTATAGTATCAACCGTTTGAGTCTTATCGCAGGCACAAAAGCGATTGAATCCATTTCTTATTTCAAAGAAAAATGTGAAAAAATCGCCGAAACGCGTGAGTATACAAAAAAAGAACTCAGAAAACTTGGCTTTACGGGAACAGATTCCGTCTCAAATTTCCTGTTTATGAAAAAAGACGGTTTTTCTGGTGAAGAAATCTATTTAAAATTAAAAGAAAAAGGCATTTTGGTGAGACATTTCGGAAAAGAAGCAATCAAAGATTATAACCGCATCACAGTCGGCACAAAGGAACAGATGGTGGCACTCATCAAGGCACTGAAAGAAATTTGTGAAGAAAGATAGGGAACTTTTATGAGAACAAGTGAAATCAAGCGCAAAACCGCAGAAACAGATATTTCGCTGAGCTTAAATTTAGACGGAACCGGAACTAGTGAAATTAACACCGGTTGTGGCTTTTTTGACCACTGCTTAACGCTTTTTGCAAAGCACGGCAGATTTGATTTAAATGTAACATGCAAAGGCGATACGGAGGTAGATTTTCATCACTCTGCAGAAGATATCGGCATTTGCTTAGGTAAGGCGTTCGCGGAAAGCTTAGGCGAAATGCGCGGTATCACAAGATATGGAAATATCATTCTTCCTATGGATGAAGCGCTCGTTTTAGCTGCGGTAGACATTTCGGGAAGAGGGTACTTAGGTTACACCTTCAATATCCCGTCTGAAAGAGTGGGCGAGTTTGACACAGAGCTCGTGGAAGAATTTTTCCTCGCCTTTGTGAGAAA
The DNA here is from genome assembly GCA_045660945.1 of Congzhengia sp. Taxonomy (GTDB): domain Bacteria; phylum Bacillota; class Clostridia; order UBA1381; family UBA9506; genus Congzhengia. The sequence goes on along the minus strand of JAZRET010000228.1, from coordinate 2,100 downwards.
TGCAAATTTAACGCTTCACTTAAAACAGTTTGACGGCAAAAATTCTCACCACATCATCGAGGGAACATTTAAAGCGTTTGGCCGCGTAATGCGTATGGCCTCTGCAATTGATGAAACCATCAAAAACGAAATCCCATCCACCAAAGGAGTTTTATAATATGATAGCCATTATCGATTACGGCGTGGGAAATCTTTATTCTTTAAAAAGTTCTTTCGACTTTTTAGGAATTCCGACGCTTGTTACACAAAACGAACAAGAAATTTTAAACTGTGAAAAGATTATACTTCCCGGCGTCGGCGCCTTTTGTGACGCGGCGGAAAGCCTTAAAAAATGCGGTATGGACCGTGTTGTAAAAGAGGAAGCCGCACGCGGAAAGCCGATGATGGGCATTTGCCTCGGTATGCAGATGTTGTTTGACAAAAGTTTTGAATACGGAGAATACGAGGGATTAGGCTTAATTTCCGGAAATGTGCGCCCGATCGCGGATGTGATTCCCAAAAACTTCAAAATCCCGCACATCGGCTGGAATGCACTGCATTTCCCGAAAGATAAAGAAAAGAGCCCGATTTTTAAATATGTAAACGAGGGCGACTGTGTGTATTTCGTGCACTCTTTTTATGCGGCCGATTGTGATAAAGACGTAATTGCCACATCAGAATACGGTGCCGAGCTCACCGCGGCAGTCGGAAAAGGCAACATCTATGGATGTCAGTTCCACCCCGAAAAAAGCGGCGAAGTAGGACTCAAAATCTTAAAAGCATTCGCAGAACTCTAAAAAGGAAAGGAATTAAAGCAGCATGATTATTTTGCCTGCAATTGATTTATATGAAGGCGCGGCAGTAAGGTTACTTCGCGGCGACTATAACAAAATGACGGTGTATGATAAAAACCCCGAAAACATCGCGAAAAAATTTGAAGAGGCGGGCGCAACGCATATCCACCTTGTGGATTTGGAGGGCGCAAAAAACGGCGACACGCCGAATTTAGAAACGGTGAAAAAAATCGTTTCTGCAACGAATTTATCCGCTGAAATCGGCGGCGGTATCCGCTCGATGGAAGTAATTGAAAAATATATTGCTGCAGGCGTCGACCGCGTAATTTTAGGCACGGCGGCGGTAACAGAGCCGGGCTTTGTAGAAGAAGCAGTAAAACGCTTTGGAGACGCCATCGTCGTTGGCGTAGATATTAAAGACGGTTTTGTTGCCATCCGCGGTTGGACAGAGAATTCTGAGTTCGGCTATGAAGAATTTTGCGAAAAAATGCAAAAGATTGGCGTTAAGACCTTAATCTGTACCGACATTTCAAAAGACGGCGCGATGCAGGGAACAAATAGAGCGCTCTATAAAGAGTTATCTGAAAAATTCGACCTTAACATCATCGCATCAGGCGGCGTAACCGATTTAGACGATATCCGCGCGCTGAGCGAACTTGATTTATATGGCGCAATCGTCGGAAAAGCGTACTACACCGGCGCGATTGACATAAAAGACGCAGTTAAAATCGCGCAGAAAGGGGAAGAAAAATGATTACAAAGAGAATCATCCCTTGTTTGGATGTAAAAAACGGCAGAGTCGTGAAGGGTGTAAACTTTGAAGGACTTTCCGATGTGTCTTCCCCTGTGGAACTCGGAAAATTTTATAGCGACAACGGCGCAGATGAACTCGTGTTTTATGATATCACCGCATCGGTGGAGGGAAGAGCACTTTTTACGGACATCCTCCGAGAAGTTGCATCAAAAATATTTATTCCGCTCACCGTTGGTGGCGGCATTAACACTTTAGACGATTTTGACCGCGTACTAAAGTGCGGCGCAGATAAGGTAAGCGTTAACTCGGGAGCCATCAAAAACCCTGCTTTAATTGAGCAGGCGGCAAAACGCTATGGTGACCAGTGCGTCGTTTTAAGCGTTGACGTAAAAAGGGTAGACGGGGTTTTTCGTGTGTTTGCAAAAGGCGGAAGAGAAAACACCGGTATGGAAGCTTTAGATTGGATTAAAAGAGGCGTTGATTCGGGAGCCGGCGAAATCGTGGTAAACTCCATTGATACCGACGGCGTGAAACAGGGCTTTGATTTAGAGATGTTAGAGCAGGTGCTTTCCG
>JAZRET010000227.1:0-15486 GCA_045660945.1 Congzhengia sp. | reverse complement strand
AAGCAACAGAAAGATTTAAATCTTTTTCCTCTACTCCGTTTTTCGTTACCGCTCCTCCATCGGGCGCACCGTGTCCCGCATCTATGATGACTACACTTCCTTCACTCGGCAAAAACGTTTTCACGCTAAAATAGCGGATTGCTGCACCGGATAAAAGAAGCAAAATCAAAAGCAAAAATGCCACAAAAATCAAATTCCGTTTTTTGAATACCAAAAACAAAAGACACACTTCCCTTTTCTTCTAAATCAATCATTATTATATCTATTGGAAAAGGGAATTTTTTAGAAGTGTCTTTTTATTATTATTTACTGTTTAATCTGTCTGAGTCTTTCGATTTCAATTTCTTCAGGCTTATAGTTTTCAATATAATCTAAAATTTCATCTGCTGTTTCAAAGACCTTGTAAAGCGTCAGATTGTCTTTTGCTACAAATCCTTCTTCTGTTGCGTGTTTCATCATATTAAGAAGCGGATCATAGTAGTGTTCCAGATTAAAAATAACAAGTGGCTTATTGTGACGCGCAAGTTGTTTTAATGTTAAAATTTCAAAGAATTCATCGAAAGTACCGACGCCACCGGGAACCATGATAAACGCCTCAGCATGATCCTCCATAATTTGCTTTCTTTCACGCATGGTTTCTGTAAAAATAAGTTTGGTACAGTTTTCAAACAAAACACCATCAACATTGAAAAAATTCGGCGATACACCGATGATTTTGCCACCGTTTTCAAAAACGCCGCGTGCAACTGCACCCATAAGTCCACTTGCACCCGCGCCATATACCAATGAATGACCACGTGCAGCCATTTTTCTGCCCAAATCCTCTACAGCAGAAATATAAGACGGACGAATTTCATTACTGGATGCTCCATATACACAAATCATCATGAAAATCACCTTCCTTTCTATTTTTATATGTTATCATATTTTTCCTTGTTTTGCAATTGTTTTATACATTGTTTACACTCTGTCAAAAAATTCTCTGATTGACAGAACAAGAAAAACGTGTTATAACATTATCATAAGTATGTTTTAGGAGTGTTTGAAATGACAAAAATTGATATTTTTTCAGGATTTTTAGGTGCTGGCAAAACCACCCTGATTAAAAAAATGATTGCTGAAAGCTACAAAGGCGAAAAACTTGTTTTAATAGAAAACGAATTTGGCGAAATCGGTATCGATGGCGGATTTTTAAAAGACGCCGGCATTGAAGTTTCCGAAATGAACTCCGGTTGCATTTGCTGTAGCCTTGTCGGAGATTTCGGCATCGCCTTAAAAAAAGTATTAGCAGAATTTCATCCGGACCGTATTTTAATTGAGCCTTCCGGCGTGGGAAAATTAAGCGACGTCATAAAAGCAACCCGTGGCGTAGATGATGAAAATCTCATCTTAAACAGTTACACCGCAGTTGTGGATGTAAACAAATGCAAGATGTATATCAAAAACTTCGGCGAATTTTTCTGTGACCAGATTAAAGAAGCAAAGTGCATTGTGTTAAGCCACACTGACACAGCTTCAGACGCAAAAATCAAGGAAACAGTTGCGCTTTTAAAAGAATATAATGATAACGCCGTTATCTCTGTGACACCGTGGAGTGAACTTTCCGGCACACAGCTTTTAGAAGCAATGGAAGGTACTTCATCCATCGAACATAAACTTTCCGAATTAGAAGAAGAGTCTGCGTGCCCCACTTGCAGCGGACACCATCTCCATCACGAACACGGCGAAGAATGTCATTGCCACGAACACGAACACCACCATCATGAGCATGGGGAAGAATGTCATTGCCATGAGCACGAACACCACCATCATGAGCATGCGCATCGTCACGACGAGCACTGTCACTGTCACGGCCATGAACACGGGCACGGACACGAGCATCACCACCATCACGCAGACGAAGTATTCCAAAGCATCGGCGCTGAAACCACGAATAAATATTCTGTAGATGAAATGACAGAAATTCTTTCAACGTTTACAGACGAAGAAGCTTATGGTACGATTCTGCGCGCGAAAGGTATTGTCGCAGGAAAAGACGGCAGTTGGATTCATTTTGATTACGTTCCGGGAGAACCCGACGTTCGCACAGGTTCGGCTGACGTTATCGGCAGAATTTGTGTTATCGGCGTGGATGTCAACGAAGAAAATGTAAAAGCTCTGTTTAAACTCAACTAAAGAATACGAGGTTTTTTATGAATATCCCAATTTATCTTTTTACCGGTTTTTTAGAATCCGGAAAAACAAAATTTGTTCAGGAAACATTAGAAGACAAACGTTTTAACTCCGGAGAGCGCACCATTCTTCTCCTCTGCGAAGAAGGAATGGAGGAATATGACCTTTCGAAGTTCTCGGGCGAAAATGTGTTTATAGAACTTGTAGAAAACGAAACGGATATTACCGCAGAATATCTCTCGTCCCTTTTAAAAAAGCACAACGCTGAAAGAATTATTGTGGAATATAACGGTATGTGGCAAATTGACACGTTTTATAATAACGTCCCTGCAAATTGTACTGTTGCGCAGGAAATGCTTTTTGTAGATAGCGCAACGTTTTTAAATTACAACAATAATATGCGCTCGCTCGTTGTGGACAAACTCAAAAGCTGTGAAGTGGTAATTTTCAATCGCACAACAGATGATACCGATAAACTCTTGTTTCATAAAATCGTTCGCGGAACGTCGAGACGTACAAACATTGCTTTTGAGTACACCGACGGTCACGTCGAGTATGACGATACGGAAGACCCACTTCCCTTTGATGTGGATGCGGATGAAATTGTAATTAAGGACGAAGATTTCGCACTTTGGTACAGAGATGTTTCTGAAGACACCAAAAAGTATGTTGGAAAAACTGTTGTCTTTAAAGGAATCGTTGCGCACAACACTACGCTCCCTAAAAACACATGTTTAGTCGGCCGCCACATTATGACGTGCTGCGCAGATGATATCGCATATGGCGGTATGCTCTGCATCGTTCCAAACGGCACGATGTTTCAAAACCGCGACTGGATGATGATAAAAGCAAAGGTGCGTTTTGAGCGCCACAAGCTCTACAAAGGAAAAGGCCCCGTTCTCTACGCCGAAAGTTTTGTGCACGCACCACAGCCGACAGACCCCGTGGCAACTTTTTATTAAAAAAAATAAAGGATGCAATTTTCATTGCATCCTTTTCTTTTTTTATTTTGTACCGAAAATACGGTCACCTGCGTCACCCAAACCGGGAAGAATATAGCACTTTTCATTTAAACCTTCGTCTAAATTTGCACAATAAATTTCTACATCCGGATGCGCGCTAGAGAGCGCCTTTGCACCTTCCGGCGCTGCAATTAAGCAAAGGAACTTAATATGCTTTCCGCCGTAGGATTTAATCTGCGAAATTGCATCAATGGCAGAACCACCCGTTGCAAGCATCGGGTCTACAACGACGATGAGTCTGTTTGCGATATCCTGCGGAAGTTTGCAGTAATACTCACAAGGCATCATCGTTTCTTCATCACGATACATACCGATGTGTCCGATTTTCGCAGAGGGAATCAATTTTTGAATACCGCTTACCATACCAAGTCCGGCACGAAGAATCGGCACAACTGCCATCTTTTTGCCCTTAAGCATTTTTTGTTTTGTTTTGCAAAGAGGCGTTTCAATTTCAACTTCCTCGAGTGGCAGATCACGCATTGCTTCATAACACATCAGCATCGTGATTTCTTCCACAAGTTCGCGAAATTCTTTATTCGGTGTTTTCTTTTTTCTTAAAATGGTTGTTTTGTGCTGAATCAGCGGATGATCAAAAATCGTTATTTTTTTCATAATTTTTCTCCCTATTCCTGATCCGGTGCTTTGGATAATACTAAATTCACAATAATACCGAGGATTAATGCACATGCAACAGATGTCAGTGTAACCTGACCAATTTTGAGCGCCATACCACCGATACCTGCGATTAAGATTGTGGATACAACAAATAAGTTTTTATTTAAGTTAAGGTTTACGGTCTGAATCATCTTAAGGCCGGATACTGCGATAAATCCGTAAAGCGCGAGGCAAACGCCACCCATTACACAAGCCGGAATGGAGTTTACAAACGCAATAAACGGAGAGATAAATGCAATAATAATTGCCAGAACCGCAGCTGTGATAATGGTTACAACAGATGCGTTTCTCGTAATCGCAACACAACCTACAGACTCGCCGTATGTTGTGTTCGGGCAACCACCAAAGAGTGCACCAACAAAGGAACCAACACCGTCACCAAGCAACGTTCTGTGGAGACCGGGTTCTTCTAAGAGGTCTTTTTCAATGATAGAAGAAATGTTCTTATGGTCTGCCAAATGTTCTGCAAATACAACAAATGCAACCGGAACATACGCAACTGCAATGGTTCCGATGTATGTTGCGTTTAATTCTCCAAAACCTGTTGCTGCAGTTAAGAATGTAAAAGACGGAACAGTGAAAAACGTTTTAATTGTTACCGCGCCGTCTGTTAAAAGCGCCTGGAAAGGAGCAACATCAATTACTTTGAGCGCATCAATGCCAGCAATACTTCCAATGATGGTAAAGATGCCCGCCAAAGCATAGCCGCCTAAAATACCAAAAATAAAGGGAATGAGCTTTCCTGCTTTTTTACCGTAGGAAGAACAAAGCACAACCACTAAAATAGTAACAAGTGCGCATGCAAAGCCTGCCCAAGCTTTTCCACCCATTAAATAAACGCTGTTAGCAGCATCGAATTCTGCAAATTTCAAAATATCACCAACAGCATTTTTTGCCAATGATAAACCGATAATTGCAACAGTAGGTCCGATAACAGTTGCCGGCATTAATTTATCAATCCAGCGAACGCCAACGAGTTTTACAACAAGTGCAATTACTACATAAACAAGACCTGCAAAAAGCGCACCAAGGATTAAACCTACATAGCCAAGTCCTACCGACACACCGCCTGCAAACGCTGCAAACATTGAGCCGATAAAAGCAAAAGACGATCCTAAAAATACCGGACTTTTTGCTTTTGTAAATAAAACATAAATGAGTGTTCCGATACCTGCGCCAACCAAAGCTGCTGCCGGGCTCATGCCGTTACCGATAATTACCGGAACGACTAATGTTGCGGTCATAATTGCCAAGAGTTGCTGAAGTGCAAAAATGAGCAACGGACCGAATTTGGGTTTGTCCTGAACGTCATAAATGAGTTTCACTTTAAAATCCCTCCACTATTAATTTTTCTTTTTTAGCGAATTTTAAACCAAAAACCGCACAAATTCGCCATTTGTAAATATTATATCACTTTTTGACGAAAACTGCAAGAAAAAATGTGAAAAAACTACAAAAAAATTGTGCGTTTGTGTTACAAACGCACAACATGTGGTACTTTTTGGGATAATTCCGCTATTTTCTCTGTATCTGCAAGCCATTCGGAATATGCCGTCGCGCTTCCGCAAACAACTGCTTTTTGAAACGCTTTTTCATAGTCGGAAGACGCTAAAAATTCGGACAAAAATCCTGCGATTGTGGAATCACCCGCTGCAACTGAATTAACAAGTTTTCCTTCCGGCGGAGCGCAAAAATAGGCATCTCCTTCACTTGTTACAAGTACCGCGCCTTTTCCGCCAAGAGAACATAACACATTCTCTGCACCCATTTCCTGAAGTTTTTTAGAGCAAATTGCCGCCTGCTCAGGCGTATTTGCAGGAAGTCCCACAATCTCTGAAATTTCGTGGTTATTGGGTTTTACCAAAAATGGACGGAACGCGAGCGCATTTTTTAAGGCTTCTCCCGACGTGTCTACAACAAAACGTACATTGTTTTTGGAAAGTTCTTGCATGATATTTGCATAAGCGTTGTTTGAAACTCCAGTTGCTAAACTTCCCGAAAGCACTATAGTATCGCCTTCTCCAAAAGTTTTTAAGACTTCAAGGAGTCTCTCGTAATCAGCGCCCAAAACGCAAGGACCTTTTCCGTTTACTTCCGTTTCAATATCTGCCATAATTTTGACATTAATTCTCGTGAGTCCGTCTGCTTCTACAAAACGGCTTACAACACCTGCATCTTCAATTTCAGATACCAGTTCTTTTCCGGTAAAACCTGCAACAAAGCCGGTTGCGACGTTTTCAACTCCGAGTCTTTTGAGCATCAGGGAAACATTAATACCTTTTCCGCCTGCACGAATAATTTCTTTTTCACAGCGGTTTAAACCACCGTTTAAAAACACAGGTAAAAACTGAATATAATCAAGTGACGGATTCATTGTTACGGTTGCAATCATTTTGTGACCTCCCATTTGGTTTTCGATATTAGTATAGCATAAACCATACTCAAATGCAATAAAAAAGACACAATCAAAAATGAATTGCGTCTTTTTCTCAATTATACCGTTTGAAAATATCCGTACGTTCCCGTTATTGGGTCTTGAAACAAGGGAATGTTTGGCGTAAAAAACGTAAACTGAACGAATAAAACGACTAAAAGTGCAAATGCAAAAAACGTTGTGCCTACAGAGTCACAAGTGAAATTTTCGTTTTTTAGCATCTTCGTCTCTAAAATATACGCTACTCCCGCCGCAACATAAAAAATTGCAATGTTAATAAAATCGGGTGTTTTTCCAAAAATGCCATTTAGCATATAGTAGAAAAACGGAATCAAAAAAATTCCCAACACAATGCCAAAGAACTTTACGCACCAGAAATTTTCATATTCTTCCCCGACGAACTTGTTTTCGACAAGAGAAAATAAAAGCATCGGAACAAACAAAATTTTCATATGTTCAAAAATGGATTCATTGACCGTAGAAAACGGCGCAGCTAAGATGCTGCCATTTGTCCAGTCAAACAAAAAGTGTAATACGACGCCCAAAATTCCAGTAAAAACAAACCCTGCTAATTGCCATAAGGCCGGTGATTTTTTCATATTCACACTCCTAAATAATCTTTATAAATTATATGGAATAAAATATAAAATATCACAAAAAAAAGCCGAAGCAAACGCTTCGGCTTTTTCTTATTTATATTGTTTTTTGCCCGACAGAATCATCATTTTGTCTTTCTTTGTTTCAATTTCCGGTTTTACAACTTCTTCTACCCAGACTTCCGGGTCAAACTGTTCTACCGAAATAGAAATCGCTTCTTGTGAGCAACCCCAATGTTTTAAAAAGATTTCATTGATTTCTTCAATTACTTTTTTCGTCGTTTCTGCATCTTTCGGATAACCTTTAATTGCAATATATGGCATAACACACGCTCCTTAAATTGTGTAAAATTCGGTTTAGCGTTCTTCTCTGAAGTACGGGAGTCCCAAAGCCGCAGGCGGCTGATGTTCTTTTTTGTTACGCATACTCGTGATAATCAAAACAACAATGGTAACCACATAAGGAAGCAGCTCGAAAAGTTTTTTTGCACTGACAGAGATGTCCGGGATATACGTCGGAATTACATATAAAAATCCGAATAAAATCGAACCCAAAATGCTAACAGATGGACGCCATACCGAGAAGATTACAAGTGCAATCGAAAGCCAACCACGGTCACCAAAACCATTATTGGACCATACACCGTTTGCGTAATCCATGACATAATAAAGTCCGCCAAGACCTGCAATTGCACTACCAATACAAGTTGAGAGGTACTTATATTTTGTAACGTTAATACCTGCTGCATCGGCTGTTTCCGGACTTTCGCCCACTGCTCTTAAGTGTAGCCCTGTTCTCGTTTTATTCAATACATGAGACGAAATGAGTGCTACAATAATCGCCAGATATACCAAAAATCCGTAAGACAGGAAAACATCGCCAAACCAGCCGAGTTTATCCGCAAAAGGAAGTTGCGTTTTAAAAAAGTTACTCGTTTTCGAAAGCGCGATAGACGGAACGTCCGAATTAACAAGTTTGATTAAAGAGCCTCCGAAAAAGTTACCAACACCGATACCAAAAGTGGTAAGTGCAAGACCCGTTACATTCTGATTTGCACGAAGTGATACCGTTAAGAAACAATAAATGAGTCCCATAATAACAGAACCGACTAAAGAGCAAAGCAAGGGAATTAAAACTGCTAAAAGCGGATTTAAAAGTTCCGGAGATGCCGCACTCTGTTCATAGAGAAACGCCCCCGCAACACCGCTGATTGCACCGACATACATAATTCCCGGGATACCCAAGTTGAGGTGTCCCGATTTTTCTGTCAAAATTTCACCGGTCGAACCGAAAAGCAAAGGAGTTCCCTGCATAACTGCACGTTGAATAATTGTCGCTATCATACATTTCTCTCCTTTTTGTTTAATTTGATTTTATAGTTTATAAAGAATTCACAGCCGATAATAAAGAATATAATAATACCCGTTATAATATCGGAAAAAGACGAATTCAGTCGATACACTTCCGAAATTTTGGATGCACCTTTTTGCAGGAATACGATTAAAAGCGAAGTTAGCACCATAAAAATGGGATTGAATTTTGCAAGCCATGACACCATAATCGCCGTAAATCCTCTTCCACCGGATGTGTCGCTTTTCAAGGAGTGATCCGTTCCGGCAACAAGCAAAAAGCCCGCGATACCGCAAATTGCACCTGAAATCGCCATGGTGCGCATAATTACTTTCTTCACATTAATACCGATGTATCTTGCTGTCTTTTCACTTTCACCAACAACGGAAATTTCATACCCTTGTTTACTGTATTTTAAGTAAATATACATAATCACAGTCAGCAACACAACAATCAAAATATTTACGAGATACTTTTGACCAAACATTACAGGAAGTTGACCAAACTCTAATGTTCTCGGCGTTCCTGAGCCTTTTGGCACAGACCATTCTAAAGTGTAGTATGCAACAATTTGAATTGCTACATAGTTCATCATGAGGGTAAAGAGTGTTTCATTGGAGTTAAAGCGCGTTTTAAAGAACGCCGGTATTAATCCCCAGATTGCGCCGGCTAAAATACTCACAATTAACATAATCGGAATCAGCGCCGCATCAGAAATTTTTCCGCCAAGGAAAATCATACAGGTTGCTGTTGCTAACCCTCCGACTAATATCTGACCTTCTGCGCCAATGTTCCAGAATTTCATTTTGAATGCAGGCGTCACCGCAAGCGCTACGCAAAGAAGGATAGCCGTGTTTTGAATCAGGTTCCATGTAAGACGCGTTGTTCCAACTGCGCCCTCAATCATCGTAATATACATTTCAATCGGATTTAAATCCGTAAGTGAAACCGTTACAACACCACAAACAAGCAAAGCAAGCAAAATCGAAACAATTCGAATGGTCCATGCTTTCCACCAAACAATTTCATCCCTTTTGACGATATGTGTCATCGCTCCTGAGAATGCGGACCAATATAATTTATCAAGTTTTTTCATTTCTGTCCGCCCTCCACTTCTACATCGGATACTTCTTCCGTCTTCGTCATCAAAATACCGATTTCTTCTTTGGTAGTATTTCTGCCGTCCACAATGCCGGTTACCTTACCGGAACCGATGACCATAATTCTATCGCAAAGTTCAATTAAAACGTCCAGATCTTCGCCAACAAAAATAACCGCTACACCTTTTTTCTTCTGTTCGTTTAAAAGATTATAGATTGTGTAAGAAGAGTTGATATCAAGCCCTCTTACGGGATATGCTGCCATAAGCACCGTCGGTGCAGATGCAATTTCTCGTCCGACTAAAATTTTCTGTACGTTACCGCCAGAGAGTCTTCGCACCGGTGTGTATGCAGAAGGTGTTACAACCTCTAGCCGTTCAATAATCTCCTCTGCCAAAGACTTTGGATTCTTTCTCTCTAAGAATACAGACTTGCCTTTTTTATAACTTCTGAGCATCATATTGTCAACAATGTCCATATTTCCTACAAGTCCCATACCGAGTCTGTCTTCCGGAACAAATGCAAGACGAAGGCCCATCTGTCTGATCTCGAGTGGTGTTTTTGCTTTTAAATTCTCTTCTTCCCCTGTTTTGGGATCATAATATATAATATCACCACTATCTAAGCGTTGAAGCCCTGCTATCGCTTCCAAAAGTTCTCTTTGTCCACTTCCGGCAATACCCGCAATACCCAAAATTTCACCCGAACGTGCCTCAAACGAAACATTATCCAAAAGTTTTACACCTTCACGATTCAGGCAACTAATGTTTTTCACCGCAAGTCTGTTGTGGCAGTTTTCTGCCGGACTACGCTCAATATTTAAAGAAATCTTCTTTCCTACCATCATCTCGGTAAGTTCTGTTTCGTTTGTTTCCGAAGTTTTTACCGTTCCGATGTATTCTCCTTTACGAAGTACTGCAACATTATCTGAAAGCGCCAGAACCTCGTGGAGTTTATGCGTGATAATAATAATCGCTTTTCCGCTTTCACGCATATTACGAAGTACCTTAAAAAGTCTTACCGTTTCCTGCGGTGTAAGCACTGCAGTAGGTTCATCTAAAATTAAGATATCTGCACCTCTAAAGAGAACCTTGATGATTTCTACGGTCTGCTTTTCAGAAACAGACATCTCATATACCTTTTTATAAGGGTCTAATTCAAAACCGTAGCACTCGGTTATTTCTTTGATTTTTTCCACATATGTGCGCATATCAAACTTCTTTTCGTCTTCAAGACCTAATACGATGTTTTCTGCAGCAGAAAAGACATCAACTAATTTGAAATGCTGATGTATCATACCAATTTTATGATCAAAGGCATCCTTCGGTGAGGCAATAACAATTTCCTTTCCATCAGCAAAAATTTGCCCGCTATCCGGATAGTAAATACCGGAAACCATATTCATCAGCGTTGTTTTGCCGCTACCGTTTTCTCCAAGAATCGAAAGGATTTCACCCTTTCTTACCTTTAACGAAATGTTCTTATTGGCAACAACACTTCCGAAGGTTTTGGTTATATTTTTAAGTTCCAAAGCAAAATTTTGTTCCATAACTTTTCTCCATCCGTTAAAATATTATGTTCTTTCGTAAACCGGAAACACTGCTTGCGAAAAAACACAACGAATTGAATATAGGGCGGAGTTTCCCCCGCCCTATTGAAATTTCAATTAGAATGCGCTGTTTAAGAGTGTGATACCGTCGATCTGCAGATCGAAGTAAGGCGCACTGCGGTATTCAGATTCATGGAAGTATCCGTCAGCGATAACTTCTGTATCTTTTTCGTAGTTTGCATCTGTATCTACGTCTGCTTTGTAGGAGTCAAGTTTCTTGCCTTCTACTGTGAATGCAGAAGCATCAAATACATTGATTTCACCAGCGATAAGTTTTGCTTTTGCATCTTCTAAAGCTTCTTTTGTGCCTTTTGCTGCAACAGCTTCGTTGATGTCTGTAAGTTTTACAGAACCTGCTTCAAAACCTTCACACCAGTCAACAGCGATTGCTTCGCCATTTAATTTAGCGTTGATGATGTACTTAAAGTACGGAGCCCAGTCGATTCTGGAAGAAACAATGAATGTGTTCGGGCATGCGCTCTGTGTGCTACCATTGTAGGAAACGTTCGGAACGCCTGCATTTTCACATGCTGTAGGAGCACCCATTGAGTCAGCATGCTGGCTGATTAATACACATTTGTTGCTTAAAAGTTTTGTAGCAGCTTCTTTTTCTAAAGCTTCGTCATACCAGCTACCTGTGAACTGTACTTCCATTGTAACTGTCGGGCAAACAGATTTTGCACCGAGGTAGAAAGATGTGTAACCGGAAATAACTTCAGCATAGGTAAATGCACCTACATAACCCATTTTAGCTTCGTCTGCTGTAATTTTTCCGTCTTCAATCATTTCGTTAAGCTTCATACCAGCAGCGATACCTGCTAAGTATCTGCCTTCATAGATAGAAGCAAATGCATTGTGGAAGTTCGGAACATTTTCTGTGTGAGCAGTTGTACCTGTTGCATGGCAGAATTCAACATCCGGGAATTCTTTTGCAGCCTTTAAGATGTAAGGCTCATGACCAAAGCTGTTTGCAAACACGATGTCGCAACCCTGGTCTGCAAGGTCTGCTGCTGCTTCGTAACACTCGTTACCTTCGGGAATGTTTGTCTTGAAAATAACCTGGTCTGCTTTTAAACCAAGTTCTGCTGTTGCTGCTTCAGCGGCTTCTAAGAAGTTCTTGTCGTATGTTGAGTTTTCATCGTGCAAGAACATAAAGCCAATTTTGAAATCAGCAGATGCTTTTGTGTCGCCGCATGCTGTGAGAACACCAAGTGTTACTACGAGCATTACAACAACGAGTAGTAATGAGAAAAACTTTTTCATTTTTTTACCTCCCGCCTTTCGGCATTTTTTATGTAAAATTTTTACATGGTTTCTTATTTACGAAACGTTAAGGAGTTGTCCGTCATTGATTCAATGATTGCCAGAGAATCTACACGGACACCTTTTTCTCTTAGTGCATCTCCACCGCCCTGAAACCCTTTTTCAATCGCAATGGCGCAACCGGAAAGACGCGCGCCCGCCTGATGAATAATGTCAATCAGACCATTTAACGCATTTCCTTTTGCTAAAAAATCATCAATAACAAGAACGCAATCATCCTCTGTCAGATATTCTTTGCTAACTACTGCATCGTATACATTTTTTCTGGTAAAAGATTCCACTCTTGAAGAATATACCCGATCTGAAATGTTGCCGGATTTATCTTTCTTTGCAAAAATAACAGGCACCTTTAAAATCTGTGCCGCTGCAAATGCAATGGGAATTCCGGAAGTTTCAATCGTTAAAATTTTATTAACTCCCTGATCTTCATAAAATGCTGCTATTTCCTTACCCATTTCAAGCAAAAAATTAACATCTATACGGTGGTTTAAGAAACAATCTACTTTCAGAATGTCGCCGGGTAAAACCGAACCCTCTTTTAATATTTTTTCTTCCAGTGCAAGCACTTCCGTCCCCCCGATTCACGAAGTTAATACAGTTTATGATATTATAACATATCATTCGTCAAAAGTCAACAAATTTTCCCTCTTGCAAAAGGGAAAAAAGACCTCGTTGGAACAGAAAATCCAGCGAGGTCAATTCTTTAAATTATAGTGGTTTTGATAACGCTTCAAAACTGCCCGGGGGACAGCCTTCTATGTTTTTAAACGTTCTGATAAAGTTTGAATAATCAGAAAATCCGGAAAGAAGGCACGCTTCTTTTACGGAAATACCCATGTATAAATATTTTTTCGCTTCCGCAACTTTTCGAAGGAGTAAATAGTTAAGCGGCGTTACGCCACACTCCGTCGTAAATAACTTACTAAAATGACTGTTGCTGATAAAAAGTTTCTTTGCAATGTCCGAAACTTTAATATCACGGAAATTCTCTTCGATCACCAAAAGTGCTTTTCCGAGCATACTGTCGGGTGTTTGCGACAAAATCGGTGGGGTTGTCTTAAATAAATGTGAAACAAACGATAAAATTTCCGATAATACCGAAAAGCGATACAATTCATCTTCCGTTTCATTATAACGACGGACAAGCTTCATGAACGCTTTATGTTCCTCATCGTTTAAGTTTACCTTACCTGTAAGTGAATCCCCTACGTGCTCCATCCAGGAAAGACTCCCTTTAATATGCGGCATCGAGTTAATCGCCGAAATAATCTGAGAATCAATACTGATAATGCACCGTTCATACGGCGTATTCGGACGAATTAACGCTTTATGCACACAAACCTTTGGCACAACAAACAAATCATTTCCAACGCAAGAAAAATACTTTTTATCGAAAAAGAATCCGTCTGCGCCCGAAATATTATAGTAGATTTCGTACTGACTATGAAGGTGCGGAATGTTAATGCTGGGAATCTCATTTTTATTGTGATACACAATCGCCGTCGGCGAAGATTCCCGATACATGGATACATTATTTTTCATTAGAAAATACCACTCTTCCACCGATAATGGTGTTTAATACGTTAATGTTTTCATCAAATATAACAATATCTGCATCAAAGCCTGTTTTTAAAGCACCTTTATTCTCGATACCTAAAATTTTTGCAGGTGTTAAGCTTCCCATTTTTACTGCATCTACGAGCGGAACATCAGCCATCGTTATCATATTTCTTACCAGTCGGTCAAATGTTGCAACGCTACCTGCAAACGCACTTCTATCTAAAAGTTTTGCAACGCCATCTTCAACGATTACTTTCATACCGTTATCTTTGCTTCCCAGAATACTTTCTCCATCCGGCATTCCGGCTGCGCGCATAGAATCCGTGATAAGCGCAATTTTATCCGGTCCTTTTAACTTATAAATGAGTTTTAAAAGAGGTGCCGGAAGATGGATTCCGTCTGCAATAATTTCTACGGTGATATCGTCAAAAAGATACGCCGCTTCAATAATTCCGGCATAGCGGAATGCATTTTTTCTATGCACCGTGCTCGTGCAGGAATAAAGATGTGTGATATGCGTAAAGCCAAGATTTTTTGCTTTTTCCACACAATCGAAATCTGCATCACTGTGACCGATGCTTGCTAAAATCCCATGTTCTTTCATCGCTTTTGCGAAGTCTTCCATACCCGGAAGTTCAGGGGCAGCACTCCAGCGAAGCATCGCTCCATCGCACACTTTTAAGATTTCTTCATACTCTTCTTTATCAAAAGGATGAATGAACCTCGGCTCCTGCGCACCTTTCTGACTTTCTGCAAAATACGGACCTTCTGCGTGAATGCCTAGAAGCTGTGCACCATCGTGCGCTTTTTCTTTTACACTTTTATAGATGGCAATTGCGTCTTTCATCCCGTCAATATCAACGGATGTTAATGTGGGGAGAATGGCGGTTGCACCGTGCTCTGCATGCATTTTTGCAGATTCTAAGTACGCTTCTTCTGACTTATCCAAAAAATCATGTCCACCCGCACCGTGCGTGTGCATATCGATAAAACCGGGGGAAACATAGTTTCCTTTTGCATCAATCGCATTGTCTGACGGAAGATCTTCTTTTGTGATTTCAGTAATTTTTCCATCTTCAAAATAAAGATTATAATTTTCTAAAATCTCATTTTCTAAAATGATTTTTCCGTTTTTGATAACTGTCTTCATAGTTTCACCTGATTTCAATTAATAGATGACGGGCATCGGGTTCTGCGCGTGAACAAGTTCAGCCACACGAATCTGCTGGAGAACTTCTTCCGGCTTAATATAGAGTTCTTCGCCGTTTAAAATGTGATTATAGATATTTTCATAATAAATTTTAACGCCGACATCAAGGGCATCTCCATCAAATTTTTCGGAAAATTCATTCCATTTTAATTCTTCAGAGCAATATGCAGGCTCTACGCCATCAGGTCCGCGGAGTGTTTCTTTATGGAGTTCCGGCATCGGTTTTTCATCAAAGTATTTCCATTTCGCTTCTGTGATGCTAGAACGGAGCGATCCTCTGTCACCGCATACACGGTAGGTAAAGTCGCTATATGCATCGCAGTGGTTTACTTCCACTTCGATTAACGGCTTTCCGGGGTATGTTAAAATAAGTTTTACATAGTCTTCTGCGTCACCTGCGTTATTGATGCGTTTTAACACAGAAAATACATTCG
>JAZRET010000226.1:0-1663 GCA_045660945.1 Congzhengia sp. | reverse complement strand
TATCTTGATCTTTATTTAATGGATATTAAGCACACAAACGCCGAAAAACACGAGCGTCTCACTTCAAAATCCAATAAACTGATTTTGGAAAATGCAAGAAAGATTGCAGAGCGTGCAAAGCACTTAATCATCCGCGTACCCGTGATTCCGACATTTAACGATACAGAAGAAGAAATCTTAGCGATCGCGCGCTTTGCAAAAAGCCTTCCGAACGTTACAGAACTTCATCTTCTTCCCTATCACCGTATGGGCGAAGATAAATATAAAGGTTTAGGAAGAACGTATGAACTATCTGATCTCGTTCCCCCGACCGAAGAAAAAATGCAGTCGCTTCTTAGAGCTGCAAAATCCACAGGGCTTAACTGCCAGATAGGAGGTTAACATGGCTGATTTTGATCTTTTAAGTTTAAAAGACAGAATGCGTATTGTGCAGGAACTCGTTCCCGGTAAGCAAATCACGCTTGCGCACATCATCGCAAACCCCGACCCGGTTTTATATCAGAAACTCGGGCTCGACCCAAGAGTTGACTACTCGAAATCCGCCATTGGCGTTGTCACCATCTCCCCTGCCGAAACCGCCATCATCATTGCAGATATTGCAACAAAGGCCTCCGGTGCTGAAATCGGCTTTGTAGACCGTTTCAGTGGAACACTTATTGTGACCGGCACAGTTTCCGAAGTGGAATCCGCTCTTCGTGCACTTTGCGATTACACCAAAGATGTGCTCGGCTTTACTGTTTGCAACATTTCCAAAACCTGATACATATATTAGGAAGATTCCGTATGAAAAAGATTATTTTGGTTGGCAGAAGCGGTGCGGGCAAAACAACGCTCACACAAGCACTGCATGGCGAAAAAATTCAATATGACAAAACGCAGTATATCAAACACGATGATATCGTGATTGATACACCGGGAGAATATATTCAGACGAAAATGTTAGGCGGCGCCATTGCGCTTTACTCTTACGAGTCCGATGTGGTGGGACTTTTAATTAGCGCCACCGAGCCGTTTTCACTCTACCCTCCCAACATTACCGGTCAGGCAACACGCGAAGTGATTGGCATTGTCACAAAGATTGGTAAGGAAGACGCCAATCCCGATCGTGCGGAGCGTTGGCTAAAAAATTGCGGATGCAAAAAAATCTTTCGTGTGGATTCAAAAACAGGCGAAGGAATCGAGGATTTACGCGATTTTCTTGCCTCCGATGAGAGTTTTTCTGTGAAAAACAGAAAAAACCACAAAAAAACAGAAAAAACCACAAAATCTTCTTGACATCCATATCATGCTATGGTATGATATTTATGTAATAAAATTTTATAAATAAAATAAATCCAAACAGAAAAGGAGAAATGAACATGGTATCCGAATACGAAATCAAAAAACAAATTTGCGACATCGGTAAGAGAATTTACGACAGAGGCATGGTTGCTGCAAACGACGGTAACATTTCTGTTAAAATCTCCGACAACGAGTTTTTATGCACACCTACCGGTGTATCCAAAGGCTTTATGACCCCCGATTACATCTGTAAGGTTGACGCAGAGGGAAATGTACTTCAGGCTAACGGCAACTTCAAGCCTTCTTCCGAAATCAAGATGCACATGCGTGTATACCGTGAGCGTCTCGATGTTAAGTCTGTAGTTCACGCACATCCCATTTA
>JAZRET010000225.1:0-2600 GCA_045660945.1 Congzhengia sp. | reverse complement strand
ACCGCGTGTGCAATCGCGCCTGCAGCACCACTTGCCATAAAGATATGGTCTTTTGTGTAGTTCATACCGAATCTCCTGTTTAAAGACTCGGCTAACTTCTCACGCACTTCCGGAATTCCCAAACTCTGGCTATAACCATGAAGTTCCATCGGATTTTTTTCCTGCATAAGTTTTAAAACCGTATCCGTAAATTCTTTCGGCACAGGAACGGAAGGGTTACCAAGACTAAAATCAAACACATTTTCATATCCGATTTCAGCGCCTCTTGCCGTTGCAAACTCTGATAACTGACGAATTACAGATTTTCCATTTAACATCTCTTTATATACTTTTGAAATCATTTTAAAACCTCCTAGCGTGCTTTTCACACAAACTACATTCTACCACAAATTTTTCACGCCGTCAATCTTTGGTTTTGTGATTTCAAAAGAAAGCACCGCCTTTATTGTAGGCGGTGCTTTCTTATTACTTATATTGTCCACAATCCGTACAATACTGGTTTGTTGAGTTGTTCTTCGTTCCACAATTTTTACAAGTCCAACAACCATCAACACTTTTTTCGTGTTTTGCTGCTAATTCAGACAATGAATATCCTGCACCTTGATTCGATGCATTCGTATGAGTGCTTACAGAAGTTTCGGTTGTCGATGTCATACTTATATCTTCAGCATTTCGCGTATTTTTTTCAATCATAATTGCCGTTTCTACAAGTTCTCCAAATCCGTACGCAAAAAAACTTCCAACCCAGGAAAGCAGCGGACCTAAGATAAGATATACAATGCCCATTGTCATATACATGTCTTCTGCCGCTCCGTACGCATCATTTGCCGAATCAAACATGCTAATTGCAATTATTACCGACAAAACAATTCCGATCCAGCAAAGAACCTTCGCCAACACCTTAATCTTTCCTCCGATGTTTTCAAACATAAAAATGTCCTCCTTAAAATAAAAAAAGTGTGTTCCAATCGCGGAACACACTAAAAAGTGTTGTCCCTCGATTGTTGCTACACAATGCTCTACCTATTTTTCACAGGGATGAGTAAAGAGAGAAAACACTTTTTTACAAAAGGTATTTTCCCTACGAAAAATAGATTTATGCATTTGTGTAGCATACACAGTATACCATATTATTCATAATTTGACAAGTGGTTTTTGAAAAAACACGTTCGCGAGATATGTCGCAAAGTTTTTTTGATTCGACAACGGGTTTTGACAGTTTAAACGCACGCAGGGTTGTATAATAGAAAAAGACGACTTAAGAAACGGAGAAAACTTATGAACCTTAAAATTTATATAGATGTTTTATTCATCATAAACTTTATCGTAGACTTTTTGCTGATAAAAGCAACTTCCTTTTTTGTAAAGCAAAAGGTACCTACTACAAAAGCAACACTTGCCGCTATTTTGGGTGCACTTTATGCAAGCATCATATTTTTTCTACCGGGTGGCGCAAACCTTTATCTTCCACTTACATTCGGTGTTTCCCTATTGATGCTTTTCATTTCCTTTGGAAAAAGAAAATTTCGTCCATTTTTTAAATCGGTCGCGGTTTTTTATGTGATTTCTTTTGCCATTGCCGGCGTTGGGGTCGGAGTTTCTTTTCTTTCCCCTATGAACTTTTTTGTAAATGGCGGAATTTTTTATGCAGATATTAATGCATATCAACTTCTCTCTGCATTTTTAATTGCCGTTCCGCTTGTGCATATCACCGTTGGTTTTATCCGAAAAATTCGCATTAAATCGAACTTTTTATACGACATCACGATTGAGAAAGGCGAAAAAAAGGTAACCGCTACTGCTCTTTTGGATACGGGGAACTTCCTAAAAGACCCAATTACGCAAGTGAGCGTTTTGGTCGCAGAATGGGATGCGGTCTCATCTCTTTTTCCGGAAGATAATTTTCTTGCGTGCATCTCGGCTTGCGCCGGAGAATTTTCCTATATTCCGTTAAAAACCGTAAACGGAAGCGGCGGAATGTTTGCTTTTCGGCCGGATAGCGTTTTCTCTCCTGAAATCTCTTTTCCGGAGGCAGTTTATATCGCGATTACAGAAAAATCTCTTGATAAGGACGGCGCATTTTCCATCATTCTGCCAAACGGCATATTCCCCACCCAAACAGAAAGGATTTAAGTTATGCTTTTTTTAAAAAAATGGTGTTTACTTTTGGTTTACAGGCTTCGCTCGTTTCTCGCAGAACCCGGATATTTTATTGGGAGCAGCGAAGTCCTACCTGCACCACTCACGCCTGAAAATGAAGCCTATTTTTTAAATCTTTTATCCGGAGATAAAAGAGATTTTGCGCGCGGAAAACTGATTGAACATAATCTTCGACTTGTCGTCTATGTCGCAAGAAAATTTGAAAATACGGGGGTTTCAACCGAAGACTTAATTTCCATCGGATCTATCGGTTTAATTAAAGCAATCAACACATTTAACGTCGATAAAAACATTAAACTTGCAACGTATGCCTCCCGTTGCATTGAAAACGAAATTTTAATGTTCCTTCGAAAAATTCACAATCAAAAAACGGAAATTTCTTTAAACGAACCCTTAAATACCGACTGGGACGGAAACGAACTTCTCCTTTCCGACATTTT
>JAZRET010000224.1:0-9960 GCA_045660945.1 Congzhengia sp. | reverse complement strand
AAGGGAAATGACGATGAAACTATCAGTGATTGGTTCAGGAAGTTGGGGTTGTGCACTTTGTGCAGTGCTTGCAAATAAGGGAAACGATGTTTGCCTTTGGTCTTACTTTGAAGAAGAGAGCAAGACGCTTCAAAAAGACAGAGAAAATAAGCAAAATCTCCCCGGTTTGATTTTGCCGGAACACGTTACATATACAAGCGATTTAAAAGTTGCAACCGAAGGACAAGATGTTTTAGTTTTGGTAACACCTTCAAATGTAATCGGTGCGACTGCCAAAAACATGGCACCTTACGTAAAGAAGGACGCAATCATTGTGTGTGCGTCTAAGGGCTTTGACCCCGAAACACAAATGACCTTGACAGATACCATAAAAGCATATATTCCGCAAGCAAAAGTTGCTGTAATCTCCGGTCCGTCACACGCTGAAGAAGTTGCAAAAAATATTCCTACAACTTTAGTTGCCGCAAGTGAAGATATGGAAACGGCAGAATTTTTACAGGATTTATTTATGACCAGTCGACTTCGTATCTATACAAGTGATGACGTAATTGGCGTAGAACTCGGCGGGGCTTTAAAAAACATTATTGCGCTTTGTGCCGGAATTATTGATGGATTAGGCTACGGTGACAACACCAAAGCAGCACTAATGACACGCGGAATGTCAGAAATTGCAAGACTCGGAACGGCGATGGGAGCAAAACTTTCAACGTTTAGCGGTCTTTCCGGTATGGGCGATTTAATCGTAACCTGCACGAGCATGCATTCAAGAAACAGAAGAGCGGGCATCTTAATCGGTCAGGGAAAAACGCCGGATGAAGCGGCAAAAGAAGTCGGCATGGTAGTAGAAGGAATGTATGCGGCAAAAGAAGCATATAAACTTTCTAAAAAATACAATGTGGATATGCCGATTACAGAAGAAGCTTATCGTGTGCTGTTTGAAGGAGCACCGGCAAAAGAAGCCGTGGCGGACTTAATGACACGTGAAAAACGTCAGGAAAACGACAACGGATTTGTGACCGAACGCTAAAAAGCGGCACGTTGTTAATTTATCAATACTGAGAGGCATTAAAATGGCTAAGTTTAATTGGTTTCAAAAAAATAAAGAGAAAAGCGCTGAAAATTTGATTGAGGAAACAATCAAAGCGGTGGAAAAAGAGGAAAAGCAGGAAAAATCCCACGAAAAAAGGGAAGAAGTTTCTGCTAAAAAAGGATTTTTCTCGCGCCTGAAAGATGGGCTTTCCAAAACACGTGATGCAATTTTTGGCCGCATTGACGATGTGTTCTCTGCGTTTAAAACCGTAGATGAAGAGTTGTTTGAAGAACTTGAAGAAACGCTTATCATGGCGGATATTGGCGTAGATACTTCGGTTTATATGATCGAAATGCTAAAAAAACGCGCAAAAGAAAAACATATCAAGGAGCCACTTTTATTAAAACAAGAATTAAAAGGCATTATCGAAGAAATTTTAACCGGTCAGGATTCTGTTTGCCATGTGGATAGAGATGTGCCGGCAGTGATTATGGTAATCGGCGTAAATGGAGTGGGCAAAACGACATCTATCGGAAAAATTGCACACTTTTATAAAGAACAGGGGAAGAAAGTCATTTTAGCCGCAGCAGATACATTCCGCGCAGCGGCAATTGATCAACTTCAGATCTGGGCAGAACGCGCAGATGTTGAAATCGTAAAACATCAGGAGGGATCTGACCCGTCTGCTGTTGTGTTTGATGCGATTTCCGCAGCAAAAGCAAGGGGTGCCGATATCGTTATCTGCGATACGGCGGGAAGACTCCATAACAAAAAACACTTGATGGAGGAACTCAAGAAAACGGCGCGCGTGATTGAACGTGAAACGGGAAAACCTGCAACAGAAGTATTACTCGTTTTAGATGCTTCTACCGGTCAGAATGCGCTGATTCAGGCAAAAGAATTTTCTCAAACGGCGAACATCACGGGCGTGATTTTAACAAAACTTGACGGAACTGCCAAAGGCGGCGTTATCATTGCTCTTTCGAGAGAGCAGGGAATCGGCGTAAAATTCATTGGTGTTGGCGAAGGAATGGACGATTTGCAGGAATTTAACCCCGAAGAATTCGCAAAAGCATTGTTTCCTGAAGATACAGAATAGTTTATCAAAAGACTGCAGAAATTCTGCAGTCTTTTTTGTTACGTTTCTGTTATCATTCTTGAACTTTTTGCGCTTTTGTGATAAAATAAAATCGGAAAAGTAAGACATTACGAGGTGACGAAAATGAAACAAGAATTTTTCCCTGATGGAACACCAATTGATGCGTGGTTTTATGACACAAAAATCCCCGAGATTCACGAAATGGGAACACAATATATTTTAACGGATTACGGCGTGCAAGAGGACGGCTCTGTGCAAACAGAAGCCATTCAAAAGGTCATAGATTTGGCTTTTCAAAACGGAGGCGGAGTTGTTGTTGTCCCGAAAGGCACGTTTTTAACGGGCGCGCTCTTTTTTAAGCAGGGCGTAAACCTTTATATAGAAGAAGGTGCGACGCTTTTGGGAAGTGACGACATCGCAGATTACCCCGTTTGCGACACAAGAATTGAAGGACAGAGTTGTAAATATTTTGCGGCGTTAATCAATGCAGACGGCATAGACGGTTTCACCATGTGCGGAAAAGGCACGATTGACGGAAATGGTCTTCGCTCGTGGAGAGCATTCTGGATCAGAAGAGAATGGAACCCTGATTGCACCAACAAAGACGAACAGCGTCCGCGACTTGTGTATATTTCAAACTGCGAAAACGTTTTGGTAGCGAATCTCCGCATGCAGAATTCGCATTTTTGGACGAATCACGTGTATAAAAGTCACCATGTAAAATACATCGGATGCGACATTTTCTCTCCGACCGCGCCCGTTCCCGCGCCGAGTACAGATGGTATCGATATTGACGTTTGTACGGACGTATTAGTAAAAGGTTGCCGCGTAGAAGTAAATGATGACGGCATCGTGCTAAAAGGCGGAAAAGGTCCCTGGGCGGATGAAGATCCGACAAATGGCGCAAATGAGCGCATCATCGTGGAAGATTGTGTATATGGCTACTGCCATGGATGCTTAACCTGCGGCTCAGAATCCATCCATAATAAAAACATCATTTTAAGAAGAACGAAAGTGTTAGAGAATTTAAATTTAATGTGGCTTAAGATGCGTCCTGACACGCCGCAGAAATATGAACACATTTTGATTGAAGATGTTTCGGGCAAGGTTAGTCATTTTCTTACCATTTTCCCCTGGACGCAATTTTTTGATATGCAGGGAAGAGAAGATATTCCGCTTTCTTTTGCCGAAAACATCACAATGCGAAATTGTGACTTTATTTGCAAAAAGTTCTTCAATGTGGAACCGGACGAAAGCCAGTACGTCCTTTCTGATTTCACGCTTGAAAACTTAAATATCCAAACGGAAGATGACTCGTTTGATAAAAACGCGATTAAAAATATGCGCGTTCATAACGTGAATTTAGAAGGAGTCAAACATGAATAAAGCAGCTAAAAATATTTCTATTCGCTGGTTTTATATGGCAGTCGGCGTCATCTCGATGCTGTTTGCCGGCGTTTTATATGCCTGGTCTATATTAAAAGCACCGTTAGCAACTGAATTTGGATGGGGAGCGTCTGCACTTGCATTGTGCTTTACGCTCGCAATGACGACGTTTTGCATCGGTGGATTATTGGGAGCGCGCATCTCAGGAAGTGCAGGTCACAAAACGGCGCTTGTCACATCCGGCATTTTGTCTCTCTGTGGATTTGTACTCACGGCGCTTTTGGAAAATGTCTCTGTTTGGGTGCTTTATCTTACATACGGCGTGTTGGCGGGGCTTGGCATCGGAATCTCGTATAACGTTGTAATTGCAACAGTCAGCAGTTGGTTTCCGGATAAAAAGGGCCTTTGCTCGGGAAGTCTTATGATGGGTTTTGGCGCATCGGCTTTGGTTTTGGGAAATATTGCAGATGCGATGTTTAAAAGCGCGTTCGGATGGAGAACCACTTATATGGTTTTAGGATGCGCAATCTTTGCTGTTTTACTTTTGGCCGGATTCTTACTCAAAAAACCAAGCGCAGAGACGGTTCTTCCGGAACCTAAGAAGAAAGACAAGAAAAACGATGATGTTAAAAGTGAAGATTTTACTTCAAAGCAGATGCTTTGCCGTCCGTCGTTCTGGATGGCGTTTTTCTGCATTTCGTTTTTGGCGGCAGTCGGCAGTTCTGTGATTAGTTTTGCCAAGGATTTGGCGCTTTCGGTTCGTGCACCTGAAGCGCTCGCGGTTTCGCTGGTAGGTGTTTTATCTATCTGTAACGGTGTTGGACGAATTCTTACCGGCGCAATCTTTGATGGGATTGGCCGTAGAAAAACAATGCTTTTAGCAAATGTTTTAACGATTTGTGCGGCAGGAGTTGTGCTCTTTTCTGTATCTATAGGTTCGCTTCCTTTGTGTATTATAGGATTATGCCTCACGGGTATGTCTTACGGGGCGTGTCCCACTATCACCGCCGCGTTTACGTCCTCGTTCTATGGGATGAAGCATTTTTCAAATAATATGGCGCTTATGACCTTCACGGTTATGGTAGGGTCTTTTATCGCAACTGCATCAAATAAAATTTTAGAAGCCACCGGCGGATATATTGTGCCGTTTGTGGTGCTGCTTTGTATCACTTTTGTTGCACTGGTTTTGAATCTTTTTATTCGAAGACCTTAACACTTTATTTTGAAGAAATGGGAAGGTTCTTGCGAGATGTCGCTTTTCGCTGCGTATACGAACTACATGGTGACACATTCCAGAAAAGATTGATATGATTTTTTAGCCCGGCTTGACACGAGTAAGAATTGTGTCGAATGGTGGGGAAAGATGTAGGAATATCTTGAATTATGGGAGAGTTACGATGAATAAGATAAGGAATTTTTTGAAGCATACAAAAATTATAACTCGAATTTTGTTTGTTGTATGGGTGCTCTTTAGTTTGGCGGGGGCGGGCTTTGATGCTACACAATTTGCTTATACATTTCCCATTATGGCAATATTTTGTTTGCTACCTGCATTTATAATTGAGTATAATTGTAATCCTATTTTTAAAAGAAATCAGAATAATCTTGACGTCAGAAATTCAGGCGTCACATCTCAAAAATCGTGGATTGCAACATTTTTGTTGTGTTTATTTACAGGACATCTTGGTGCTCACAGATTTTACGTTGGAAAAATCGGCACAGGGGTTATTTGGTTATGTACTATGGGCTGTTTTGGAGTTGGAACAATAGTTGATTTAATAACCATCGCAATAGGGCGTTTTGCGGATGTAGACGGAAATGTAATTATAAATAAACCCAATGACACTCAAGACACTTATGAGGAGACGAAACAGTCACATCAGATTATGCAGTCTTCTGATGTAAAAACACCTATTGAAATCAAAACTGAGTTAAATAAGAAAAAAGAAAAGTGGATTAATAGCGGTAAAGAGAAATTGCAGCAGTGGAGAGAATCTAATCGATTTTCGAAACAATCCGAAAACAAGAAGCATGTAGACCAATTACATAAAATTGCAACTGCACCTTTTGAAGAATTGAAAAAGGAGCAAATAAAACCTTTCGGCGAAACCGCAACTTTTGCAGAATTTCATCAAGTACAAGCCGCAGGGTATTTTCGTGTTATCAGGGAAAGTTTAGAATTGTTGAATAAAACAACAAATCCATCAACATTCTTTGGCAGATATGAAACCGCTGTAGATAATGCAAAAAGAGTTATTGAGTTAATGGAAAAATATGATGCAAGTGACGATGCTGCAGAACTTTTAGCATCGCTTATAGATGAAAAAGCAACATTGGTTGATGAATTTGTTGATAGATGCTACGAAAAGGGGATTTTGCCCAAAATTAGAGAGGATATTTTAAGTTTTAATAAACACCTAACAAGTGAGAATATAGACTATATCAATGAACTTATGGGCATTGATGAAGATGTTGATGATGAGTTTATAGATGACGATTATTTCGAAGATGATGGTTACAATACCGATAATATCAAATTAAGAGAAATATGTTCCAAATTAAAAAAGAATCTTCGGATAGACACATTGTTTTGGGAAAAAGAAGTATACTTGGATTTCAAGTGTAATTTGGTTGTTTCATATGATGAACTACAGTTTAATTATGAAATTAAGAATCAAACTAATGTACCGTGGTACTGTGGAGGCGGAGGTATTGAACTAAAAGTTAATGTTTACAATTCTAAGGGAGAACTTCTATGTGTTGAAGAAGATTATATTGAAGACGAGGAAATTGCAAAAAAACGATATGCATCATTCATCTATTTAACTATTGATGATATAGAAGAAGCGTCATCCATTGAGGTGTATGCACATCAAGAAATGTAATCGGAGGTTGTCATGAGTAAATATAAGACAAGAGCAGATGCATTAAAGGCTGTTACGATAGATGGCAGATCACTTGCTGAGGTGGATCCTCGCTTTCAAGATGATGAAGAAGTTGTTCAAAAAGCGCTTGAACATGGTGGAATTTTAGACCATGCATCTATAAGAATCAGCACTACCGAAGAATATATAATTGAAGAGGTACTTTCTGGAGATGGCTTTTGTACCAATTTTGATAAGGCGTTATTTGCGGCAAAAAGAAACTTTAAAGCTTGTCAAAAACTCACGCAAATGTATAGAAAATCTGGTGAGTTTCAAATAGAAATGAAATTGATATATGGAGATAAATACGTATCGCCTATCAGAAAATATAATTTTATGTCCCAAACAGAACTTTACGAACATCTTGTGCTTTATAGGAAGAGCCAAATTGAAGATGCGAGGAACATTTATAAGCAAGGGTATGATGCAGAGTATATACAAGAAAATTTGGATTTTGAAATTGTCGCTGGACATTCAGCTCTTCAGTGGGGAGCTGTAGCATTAAGAGAAGAAGGGAAGCCTTTCTCGGAAATTGTTAATCACTATCCCAATCAAATGAATTATATGCACAATCAAATAAAAGATTATTGCTCCGAAAGTTTAGGTGGTTCTTACCCAGAAAGAGTAATGAATTCGTTGCTGCGGTTCTTAAATGTAGATTTTGCGCGAGAACAAACTTTTGATTGGTCAATAGATGTGGTAGATGAAAACGGACATAGCAGCACTAAAAGATACGATTTTTACATCCCTGCTACTTCTACAATCATAGAGGTTCACGGTGCTCAACATTATGAGGGTGGATTCGAATATCTTGGAGGGAGAACTCTTGAAGAAGAAAAATCTAATGATCTACAGAAAGAGCGTATTGCAAAGGAAAATGGTATTGAGCACTATATTGTTATCAATGCATTAAGTTCTACATTATCGTATATAAGAGAGTCGATTTTATCAAACGCTGAATTTAACATGTTGTTTAATGTTAAAGATGTTGATTGGACTGTGGTTGAAGATGGTACTGTAGCAAAGGTGAAAACAGATGTTACATTTCCGTTATATGAAGAAATGTGTGCTCGTTGCGAAGCGTGGACAAATGTTATAAAAGATACACTGTTGCCTGATGATTACATAGCTCTCCCAAGTATAAAAAAAGATTTAAAAGGCACAGTTAACCCTAATTTGATAAAAAACATCAACAATTCATTTCCAAGTAAAAATGGATTATATCCTCATGAAATTCTAATTTTAAACGAAGCTCCACGTTATCATTTCCCTCTAGGAGAACAATTTGTTCCGGGAAAGTGGTATTATGATTATGATGTGAATGATATAGAACCATATCTTGAAATGTTAGTTGAAAAAGGATTTTTAACTACGGGTGATTTGCGATTAAGCATATCACGCTCAACAGTTCCCGAAATCAAAAGAGTCATGACAGAATACAATCTTTCTACAAAAGGAAAAAAAGACGAGTTAATTGAAAGGTTAATAAAGGCGGTTGATGAAAAAGAGTTGCTTATTAAATTCCCGGATAAGTATTTACAATATACTGAATTAGGCAAGAGAGAACTAGAAGAAAACAAATATTTATTTGTAACTCAACATGGAACCCATTTGTCCGTGTGGACGCTTAACAGAATTGTTAATGGATTTCCTGCTTGCGACATTGAGACTATGTTGGGCGAATATGAGAAGAATCCAAGACGGTTCTTAAAATATTTATCCGAGGAAGAAATAGAGTTGCTTGGTATTGAAATTTTGTAAAGTAGAATTATAATTGAGAAAGATTACTTGTGTCAAGTCTATACAATTTAAAAGAATAGTTTGCCGATTTTGATATTTACATATACTATCGGGAGCGAGAAAATCCAGTATTCTCGCGGGTTCTAAGGAAATGTGTTTAAGGAAAATCAGTTGAAAAAATAAGGGAAAGTTAGTAGGGCCTAATATATACTGTTCTCCTGACTTGACAAAAGTAAAAAAATGAAAAAATGCTGAACATAAAGGAGGGGGTATTATTGGACTCTCACATCCTTATTCCAAAACAAACTTTTAAGGAATTTTTGAAGAATTATGAATTTTATTATAAGTACGATGTTCTACATAAAAAGATAACAAAGGGTTTTCCAAAAACAACTTTTACAGAAAAGGACTATTATTCGGTTGGAATGGAGAAAAAACTTAATAGGTATATCGAGACACCATTAAAAGAATTGCTGAATTTTTGTCGAAATTTTACTATATCTAAAAGTGAAAACATTATTGTAGATGAACCTCTGTTGGATATTGCATGGACATATTTCAAATCTCTTATTGCAAGAAATCCCAAAATGTGTAAATCTGTATCAGAGCATAGTGTTTTCTTTCAGTTTTTAACTTCTCAAGAGCAACATGATATAACTGTTGATTTAACTATGGCTAATCTTGAAAAACAAGATTTTAGCCAAAAATTAGACATATCGTTTTTGATTAATGAAACAAACATACCATTTGTTTTGCCCACAAGGGGGATGTACGAGCATATCATTAATAACGTAATGTGTTATGCGGTACCAATTAATCCGTATGTATGCTTGTATTTTAAAGAAAAAGGTAGACTAATTCACGAGAAGGATGATAAAAATTCGTATTTCTTGATATCAAAAGATATGGATGAAATTGTACATCAATTAAATGAATTTGCATTTATCAAGCAAAACAATGATGGTATAGGATATGTTGTTTCTAGTGATAAGAGTATATTAGAAGATTTAAAGCAGCGGTTAATTTAAAAAATAATTTGGTGCGATTTGGATTTTCATAGTGCGCATACAATAATTGATTTCAAAAAAGGGTGATAATATGTCTAGAATTGCAGACAAGCATGGGCTTACAAATAAATACAGGCCAGCAGGTATAGGAAAGCGTGTGGTTCGAAGAGGACGCTCTAGAAAGTATTTTTTTGGAAGAACTAGACGAAAAAGTAACGATTTATATATTGATGAAAACATAGCAAAAAATACAATATTAGTAATAGGGGTATTATTTATAATCTTATCCATATTAGTAATGCTTTTAACATCTGAGTTATTTTCTGTTTTAAAAGTGGCTTTTATGCTAGTTTATCCGTTTGTCTTATTTCCTTTTTTAGCAATTTATGGTGATAAGAAAATGAAGATATATTGGAATTTGCCTAATAAAAGAGAAAGCATGCCTGCATCTTGCGGATGGTTTATCGCAACTTTGTTGGAAATTGGTGTTTGCTTTTTTTTGAATTTATTTGTTATTTTAGACATGTTGAAATGGTATGCTATAATTATAAATTTCGCTATATACATATTGTGGTCAGCATGGGTACTAGCGCGGAAAAATAAAAAAATCAAGTCATAACTAAGGATAAGAAAGGAACACACGGGGACGCTTCTACGGTGTTTACATCAAATAAAACACGTGGGGACGATTCTATTGTGTTTGCATCAAATCTAAAATTTAATAAAATAGTTTGCCGATTTTGATATTTACATATACTATCGGATGCGAGAAAA
>JAZRET010000223.1:0-1157 GCA_045660945.1 Congzhengia sp. | reverse complement strand
GGGCAAAACGGAATGTCGATATATAAAGAAACCGTTTTTTTCGGAACGGTTTTCATTACTTCCATTTCGGTTTTTGCGATAGAAAGCGCTAAATCTATCTTTTTATCACTTACAAAAAATTCGTTTTTCAGTTTTTCCTGTACTTCTTTTTCACTCATTCCGTCAGAAAGCATTTTTACAACGCGCTTTACCGGACGGATGCCGACAAGATTTCCCCACGGGGACTGATTGGTTCGGTTCACGATAAAATCCCTTTCTTATATCGAAATAAACGGATTGTTTTTCATTTCATGCGCAATAGTGGTCGCATCTCCATGACCGGGATAAACGCGCGTTTCGCCGGGGAGAACATATAGTTTTTCTAAAATGGAGCGTTTAAGCGTAGAAAAGTCGCCGGTTAAAAAGTCTGTTCTTCCGATACTTTCAAAAAAGAGCGTATCACCGGAAAACAAAATGCTTTCTTTTGGTTCATAAAGGCATGCGCCACCGGATGTATGTCCCGGTGTTTCCAAAACAGAAAACCGATACATGCCTGCTTCAACAACATCACCTTCAGAAACAAATTCATCCGGCAAAATATCAATTTTTCTACTGTGAAATCTTCCGGTCATATTGACGTTTTCATCGGAAAGATTTTGTTTTTCGGCCTTTGGAACAACAATTTTTGCGCCTGTAAGATTTTTTAAATCGTTCACGGCTAAAATATGGTCAAAGTGACAGTGGGTTAAAAAGATGGTTTTTACGGTTCCGCCGATGCTTTGTATTCTTTCGAAAATTCTATTTGCATCTGCGCCCGGGTCGATGACCAAAAGGGAATCTTTCTCCCCTACAATATAGCAATTTACACCAAGCATTCCAACCGGAACTGTTTCTAAAATCATACTACTTCCCTCTTATTTTGCCTTGATTATTTCCCGGAAAGACGCTGAACGTCATACACGCCCGAAATACCGGAGAGTTTATTTACAATCGAATCAAGTTGACTTTTCGACGTAATTTCAAGCGTTAAGTCGATAACCGCCGTCTGGTCACGATTGGTACTTGAATTGATTCCTGTAATTAAAATTTTCTGCTCAGAAATTGCACCTGCAACTTCAGCGAGTAAGCCTTTTCTGTCCAAAGATAAAAGACGGATATTGCTCGAAAATGCCGCATCC
>JAZRET010000222.1:0-3277 GCA_045660945.1 Congzhengia sp. | reverse complement strand
CGACAATTGCGATTGCACCTTTTAAATCCGCATCACACATTTGTTGCTCCCCTGCCATATCGACACCGGAAATCCAAAGGCCTTCTTTTTTTAACGCTTCCATTGTGCGCACCAAGTTATTTACTCTTGCAACCGGTGTATGCGCCGCCGCACCTGCAGACGTTTTAAACACGGTGGAGTTTACGCCGACAGAGCGGTTTTTCGGGATAATCACGCCGTGCGCTCCAACAGCATTTGCCGTTCTGATAATTGCGCCTAAATTGTGCGGATCTGTGATTTCATCCGCGATGATAACAAATGGCGCTTCTCCCTTTTCTTTCGCGCGGTTTAAAATATCTTCCACTGAAGAGTAACTGACTTCTGAACAAAGAGCCACCACACCCTGATTGGATTCTGTGTTGCAAAGTTCGTCAATTTTATCCGGTGAAACAGACTTAAACGGAACGCCTTTTTCCTTCGCCAAAGAAATCAGCTTTGAAATTTGCGATCCACCTGCACGGTTGCTGATATAAATTTTTTCCACCGGCATATCGGCTAAAAGAGCCTCATAGACCGGATTTCTTCCTTCAATTGTTGATTGTTTGTTCTTTTCCATATTCATTTCCTTTCTGTTATCCCAAAACCCAGGTAGGAAGCCACGTTAAACCTTCTGCATACCACGCAGGAATTGGAATCCCTACTAAAACCGGATAAAATACAAAATAAAGTAACACTATGCAAAGGACATATAAAATAACCCAAATTTTTAATTTTGGCACTTTCCTCACAAGTTCTCGCATGCAATACGCCGCCGCAATCGCGACAAACGGCACACACGGGAAGAAATGGTAAATAAATGCCTGACGACTAATTAAAATCCACGGCAAATACATTGCACCAAATCCTGTAAGAATCGCAAAGATCTCAGTGTTTCCTTTCTTTTTTACACAAAGTGCAATCAAACCAAAAATTGACGGAATGGTAAGCCACCAAACGAGTGGATTTCCAAAAGAGGATATTCCTTGCGAGATGCTTTCATGGACAAAATCGCGATTGGGATTGTACGCATAAAGCGGTCTTAAATCAAGTGGCCATGACCACCAAGCCGAGCCATATGGATGCGTTTCTGTAAGTCCTGAATGATAAGAAAGCATGCTTTCTTGATTTCCCCAAATATAAGAAACATCTGCTGCATCCGATAACACAATCGGAAGATAAGATAGTATATAGACAACTAGCGGGATAACAACGAAAAACACCAGTGCCACCACTATTGTTTTTGCTGTGTTCGGCACAAAGGTTTTTAATACATGTTCCCGGTCTCCGATGAGGCTGTTTGCTTTTGCCGCGCGAAACTCTGAATATCTTTTGAAAAGCGTTCCAAAAAACATTACTGCAAGTCCAACACCTGCATACGCGCCCTGCCATTTCACAGCGACGCCGATACCAAAACAAAGTCCGCTTGCAAAAAGTGCCGGAAGCGTTTTTTTCACTCCCACCTGATAGGTGTTTTGCGTAATGTACTGATACATGAAAAGGTACATTAAAATCACAAAAAATGTAGTGAATGAGTCAATTGTCGCAAGTCTTGTCTGCGTCAAATGCATAAAATCAAACGTAAAAATTACCGAGGCGACAAACGCCCACTTGGTTTCTTTTAAAAGTTTTTTAGAAAGGACATAAATAGCCGGTACCATCAAAACGCCGCAAAGCGTCCCAAAAAAGCGCCAACCGAAAGGTGTCACTCCAAAGAGCATCATACCGAGCGAAATAATGACTTTTCCCAAAGGCGGATGCGTGTTTTCATAAGGCCGGAGTCCGTTTAAATATTCATAAGCAGTACGTGGATGATACACTTCGTCAAAATACGTTCCATCGTACCAAGTATATTCATAGCAAGTTTTTTCCGGTTCGTCAAAAAGATTTTCTGCCGTTTCGTTGTTGCTGATGACGGACACAGGAGAAATGAGGTTTTTCTCTTGATCAAATGCCGCAAGTTCTAAAAGATAAAAGTCTCCCTCATCAACCGAAAGTTTTAAATATCTTCCCGTTTCTTCTATGAAAAGCCCGTCCCAATCAAAAACAGAATCGACCACGATTGTTCTTTCATCTCCGAACAGCAGCTCTTTCTCGTCCTCTCCTCCAACTTCGTTGCCAAAAGAAAACGTGAGGATGCGCTCTACTTCACTGTCGGAATCTCTTCTGTCGATCCAGCCCAAATAAAAGTTTAAGCGAGAAAAATTTTGTTCTTCGCCGTAATCCAAAATAATGGTTTCTTCCTTTTCCGTCGGATAATAACCTGTCTGCGGGACGTTCATAGAACCCAGACGGAAAAACGCGGTAATCGCATAAAAACCCGTAAGCAAAAGCATCAAAGCCACGTCTTTTTTGTTTATGCGCGTTTTTTCTTCTTGCGGTTTCATGCATACGATTTTTTCTTTTTTAAAAATCGGCTCTTTGATTTCTTCTAAAACCACCATTTTAAACCATACTGCAAGTAGATAGAAATACAGCAGAATGTGTACCCAAGAAATCGCAACAAATGCGCCTTTGGATATCGAAATAATATGTTCATTTTGCAAAAGCACTAGTCCTGTTTGCACAAAGTGTAAAACAGACGTAGCACCGCATGCAAAAAGCATCCTTTTATCGTTCGTTAAAAGATACGTAACGAGTAAAATCAGAATAAGCGGAAATAAATACCGTTCGTGCATCATATGCGCAAGCATATAGATACTTGCCACGGTAAAACCACCAAAGATAAACACGTCCGTTCGTTTCTCAGAGCGATATGCACCATATCCCACGATGAGCGATGTGATAATTATGCCCGTAAACCCCCAACTTTTGCAGGAAAGTCCAAAAACCAGCATATTCACATCTGCCCAATTAAGCCCAAGCGCGCCAAATACGTTTGCGGCATTTAAAGATGCATAGGGATACTGCCCTGCCGCGCTTGTATAAAGTCTTAAAAAACGCGGGAAATCAAGGCCTACCATCGGATACATGCAAACTACAATGAGAAATGCGGAGAAAACGATTCCAAGGCTCGCATCAAAAAGCGACTGCATCTTTTTTCCCTTTGTCTCGTGTATCGTGTCAAACAAAAGCCAAAATCCCAAAAGCGGCAGGAAAATAAGCATCTGCGGTTTGATAAGCATTCCGACCGTAAATAGTAGAACCGCCCAGAGATATTTCTTTTTATAAATACTGTATAGAACCCCAAAGATTACGAGCGTGTAAAGCGCATCAATCTGCCCCCAGAAAACGGAGTTTAGAAGATACGCAGGATTGATGA
>JAZRET010000221.1:0-6384 GCA_045660945.1 Congzhengia sp. | reverse complement strand
GATCCGACTTCTGTACTGTTCTTCAGTTAAAACATCAGAATAAGGGTTGATGCCTGCTTCTTCTACCATCTCTTCTGTGATTAATTTGTTTCCTACCTCATCAGAAGGATAGCTCAGCATGATTACAACTTTTTTTGCGCCTTTTGCAATACCGCGCAGGCAAATTGCAAAGCGGTTTCTGGAAAGGATGGGGAACACAATACCCACTGTGCCTCCGCCGAGTTTCGCTTTTACGTCTTGCGCAATGTCATCCACAGAAACATAGTTTCCCTGTGATCTTGCCACGATAGATTCTGTCATAGAAATAACATCACGGTCACGAAGTTCAAAGCCTTCGTATTCAGCAGCTTCTAAAACGCTGTTTGTAACAATTGTTGCAAGGTCATCATTCTCCCTGATGATAGGACAACGAATGCCTCTTGAAATGGTGCCAACTCTTCTTTCATTTTTCATAATAGAATTACCTCCAAACACTTGACATTTCAACATATTCTTATTATAATACAATTATTGTTATTAGTAAAGTAGATAATACTTACAACCGTAATAAGGAGCGCTTATATGAAAACAAAACTCGATTATTACCGCATTTTCTACGAAGTTGCAAAACATTCTTCCTTCTCCGCCGCAGCAAAGCATCTATATATTTCGCAGTCTGCCATCTCTCAGTGTATCCATCAATTAGAATCGGATTTAAACTGCACGCTTTTTGTGCGTTCAAGACGCGGCATCACCTTGTCAACTGAGGGAACACTTCTTTTTCAAAAGGTAGAAAGTGCGCTGCAATCCATTGAGCAGGGAGAAACGCTGCTTGCTCGCTTTCACCATTTAGACAGCGGTTCTTTAACGATTGCTGCAAGTGATACAATCACAAGTCATTATCTGCTCCCCTATTTAGAACAGTTTCATTCGGAATTTCCGAATATTCGCATCGAAGTTGCAAACTCTTATTCTTATCAGATGCTTCAACTTGTGAAGGAAGGGAAAGCCGAACTCGCCTTTGTAAATATGCCAATGGAAGATGATGAACTTTCGATTGAGCCTTGTTTTGAAGTTCATGACATTTTTGTACGCGGTCCGAAGCAGAAAAAAACTCTTTTTACTTGGGAAGAACTATCAAAAGAGCCCCTGATTTTACTTGAAGAAAACTCATCTTCCCGTCAATATCTGAATCGTCAATTTCTTTCAAAAGGTATTGAATTAAAGCCACAGATTGAAATTGCCGCACACGATCTTTTAATCCGCTTTGCTTCCATCCACCTTGGAATTTCCTGTGTAACGAAGGAATTTTCAAAAGAAAGTTTAGAGCGCGGAGTAGTACTTCCGATAACGCTTGATCCACCTCTTCCGCCGCGAAACATCGGTTGCGCATATTTAAACAGCACACCACTTTCTCCTGCGGCACAAACATTTTTAAAACTTATAAAACAATAATCATTATTTTTCCAAAATATTTTTGATTCATGCAAAAAAGACGCCACAAACTTGGGCGTCTTTTTTGCATGAAACATTTGTTTTAAATCATTTTTAAGAGGATGATATCTATGCATCCGACAACATAAAGCCTTGAACATGTATGCTATCAATCAGGAAGTAAACACACCTCGTGTTTATTGGTAGAAAGCACCACGGTTGTCCTTGTAAGAGAAACACCGTCAATCGATTTAATATTATTTAGTACTTCTTCCAGCATACTTCTCGTAGTCACAACCACTTTTAATAAAAAGTCAAAATCTCCGGCTATATAATAGCACTCAGAAATCGCTGCTTTTTGATGAATGGTTTCAACAAAGCGGTCATAAAACTTCGGGTGCTCCAAACGCACATTGATAAACGCCGTAAGTTCTCTACCAATTCGATTTTGATTGATAAGTGTTGTATATTTTTCAATAACACCGGAATTTTCAAGCTTTTTAATGCGCTCAATTACCGCAGAGGTAGAAAGATTGATTTTTGCACCAATATTGCTTGCGTTTTCTCTTGCATTTTCTTTTAGACACGTTAAAATTTGATAATCTAAAGCGTCCACCAAAATCACCTCATTTTCTTTTTTTATTATACATTTTTTCCACAAAAAAGTAAATAGATTTATAAAATCGCGTTATTATTTTCTGTTATTTTTATGATATGCGAAAAATATTTCCGAATATCCGTTATTCACCTCACATATGGCTAAAAATTTTCTTTTTTTGCCCCGCCAAATGAATAAAAAAACAAACCAAAAAAATAAAAATTAACACAATTAGCATAGAAATAATATATTTTATACTTACAGATATTGAAATCGGCACAGTAGTGTGATATAATATATGAAAACCGATGCGAAAGGCAGATGATATCATGAATCAGTTTGATATTAAAACGCAAATATATTTTGGAGAAAATTCACTCGACAGGCTCTCCGAACTTCCATATAAAAAGGCGCTGATTATTTCAGACCCCTACGTGGTAAAAAGCGGTATGGTGCATCAAATCACTTCTCGATTACAGCACGCAAAAATTGAATGGGAAATTTTCGATGACGTGATTCCCGATCCCCCGATCGAAAAAATTTCTACAGGCGTTGCTGCTGTTTTAAACTCTGAGGCAAATGTACTAATTGCTATCGGCGGTGGTTCTGCGATTGACTCGGCAAAAGCAATTCGCGAAGTAGTGTGTCAGGCAAATCCTTCTTTTCAGCGTCCTGCTTTGATTGCAATCCCTACCACCAGCGGCACCGGAAGTGAGGTTACGTCTTTCTCGGTCATCAGTGATCCTAAAAACCAAGCAAAAATTCCGCTTGCTAACGATTCTCTGCTTCCGGACGAAGCAATTTTAGATGCCGAACTCGTAAAAACCGTTCCCCCGATGATTACCGCAGATACCGGCATGGACGTTTTTACGCATGCGCTTGAATCTTACGTCAGCACTAATAATAATGAGTTTTCTGCTGCTTTGGCAGAAAAAGCAATTGAAATAACCGGTTCTTTCTTGCTCCGTTCTTACCTTGACAATCACGATACGCACGCAAGACAGAAAATGCATATCGCATCCTGCCTCGCAGGTCTTGCATTTAATACCGCATCTTTGGGAATCAACCATAGTATGGCACATCAGCTTGGTGCTGCTTTCCATATCCCGCACGGAAGAGCAAATGCGATGCTTCTTCCTCACATCATTGAATATAACAGTGAAATTGACAAATATTCCCGTCTCAAGACAGATTATCCGAAGCACGTTCGAAAATACGCTACTGTGGCAAGAACGTTAGGGCTTCAGAACTTTAACATCGTAACCACCGTAAGAGCACTCTCTAACTGGTGTCAGTTTATGATGAAGGAAATGGATATGCCACTTTCCGTTTCCGAAGCGCAGGTGTGCACAAAAGAAGAGTATTTTGCACAAATCCCTTCCATGGCAGAAGCGGCTCTCGTAGATGCCTGCACCAAAACAAATCCCAGAATTCCGACATTAAAAGATATTGAAATGTTATATGCACAACTCTGGTAAGTAAATAAAAAAAAGACGGTGTCTTATTTTAAGACACCGTCTTTTTTTTATTTACTTTGAATACCCGGTTGCAAATCCCTGATATTCATCCAAGAAAAACTCTGCAACTCTTGACATAGAGATACCTACTGTGTTTTCATCAAGAAAACCGAAGTTAATATGTAGTCTTCCGAAATATTTGTCAATGACCTGCACTTTAATGTAAAGTTTTTGCGGTTCTTCCCAAACAGCAGAGCACGCACACTTATAATAAAAATTCTTCGTTGCTTTCATCGTAACGTCATTAGAGTACCCTTCCTGCGAAAATACTCCGAATACATTTTCTCCCATACCAAAGAAAAGTTCTTTTTCGCCTTGTGCATTAATGTAGCGGAATGTGCACTTCTCTTTTCCAAAGTGAAGGGAGAATTTTTCAATCCCCATCGGGTTTTCTTTTAAGAGAAACTCTTTTCCGTCGATTTTTTCCTGAAAATCACTCTAAGTTTTGCATTTTGCAACCATCAGTTTTGAAACCGCGTCTTTCATAAACTTCTCATTTAAAATCTGCTCACCATCCCATGCGCCATAATTCATACAAAAACGCGCAATCAAAAGAAGGTCTTTCGGCGTGCACATCATAGCAGAATCTCCCCAGGAATGTCCGCCGGGTCTGGATTTTTCACCGTCATGCTCAAAATAAAACCGTACGCGGTCAGGAGTTTCAGGAGAAAGGCCCCATCTCGGTCCCTTTGCTGTTTGCATATTGAGCATGTTACGGATGGTTTGATTTTTCAAGTTTTCATCCGTTTGATTCTTGAGTTCATCCGCGAAATACTTTGTCATCGGGTCGTCTAGCGAAAGCAGTCCTTCCTACTCTGCAAAACCAACCGCTAAAGCCACAATACTTTTTGAAATGGAATACATTCGGTGCTGGAAATCGGCAGTAAACGGTTCCCAGTATTTTTCGCAGATAATCTTATCCCCACGCGCAATAATTACGTTATGTGTAGATAAAGTCTGCGCTTCTAAGGCATCCAAATATTTTAAAATATTTTCAGTAGAAATACCTTTTGTTTCCGGAGTTGCATAGGTAAATTTCATAATGTTCCCTCTTTTAACTAAAATTCAAAATAGTTTTTGGCATTATAGTAGCAGATGTCTGCCGCGATTTTCTTGAGCATATCCAAATCCATCGGGTACTCTCCCTCTTCTGCCCACTTCCCTAAGAGGTTACATAAAATTCTTCTGAAATACTCATGTCTCGGGTAGGAAACAAAACTTCTGGAATCTGTGAGCATACCAACAAATCTTGCAATCATACCGAGATTAGAAAGTGCACGCATCTGTCCTTCCATACCGTCCCTCTGGTCATTAAACCACCATCCGGAACCA
Organism: Congzhengia sp.; assembly: GCA_045660945.1. GTDB lineage: Bacteria > Bacillota > Clostridia > UBA1381 > UBA9506 > Congzhengia. The sequence continues at coordinate 1,524 of JAZRET010000221.1, read as the reverse complement.
AACTGAATTTTACCCGGAATGCCGCCGCCCTGGAAGTTTCCGAGCATCGTTCCCAAAACATAGTTATCCTTGGGATTTAATGTGTAAAGAATTGTCTTGGGAAGCATATCTTTTTTATCGAGTGCATCTAAAATTTTAGAAAGCCCCTCTGCAATCTGAAAATCGTTTACGGAGTCAAATCCCGTATCGGGACCCAGTTTTTCAAACATTTTAGAATTGTTGTTACGAAGCGCTCCGATATGAAGCTGCCATACCCAGCCTCTTTTTGCGTATTCTTCTCCTAAAAATACCAGTTTTTCGATGAGTTCGTCGTTCATTTCATCTACTGCGTGGTCCGAAAGACGACAGCCGTTTTCATGGAAATAATCCATACGTTCTGTGATATCTTCTTTTAAATTGTCAAGGTCAGGACGAAATGCCGGAACAACTTTTGTGCTGAAATTTTTCAATTGTTTATGGTATTCTAATGTATCATAAGGATTATCTGTTGTGCAGATTACTTCCACGTTTGACATCTTAATTAACCCCTGCGCGCGATATTCTTCCTTATCCAAAAGTGCATTGATTTTATCCCAAACTTCCTTTGCGTTTTTTTCGGAAAGTGGCTCATTGATGCCAAAATAGCGCTTAAGTTCTAAATGTGTCCAATGATACAAGGGGTTGCCAATTAAAAGCGGCATTGTTTTACAAAACGCCACCCATTTTTCGTAATCGTCTGCGTCACCCGTGATAAATCTTTCATCAATACCGTTGGTGCGCATTTGGCGCCATTTATAGTGGTCTCCGCCCAAAAAGAGTTCAAATGCATTTTTGAACTTGTGGTTTTCTGCAATCATTTTTGGACTGATATGACAATGATAGTCGATAATCGGCAAGTCTTTTACGGCATCATACAGTTTTCTTGCCGTTTTATTTTTCAGCATAAAATTTTTGTCCATAAATCTCATAACGTTACCCCGTCTTTGAAGATGGAAATTTCTTCATAACCTTTCTGTTCATTTTTTGTTTTCTCACCATTCGCTACTTCTATGATATAACAAATGAGTTCTTCTGTCAACGGCTTTCCTGAAAGCGTCGGACTTGCATCAAAATCAATCCAGTTTGTTTTTTTTACAGAAAGTTCTTTGTTTGTTGAAATTTTCACTGTTGGTACCGCGGTGCCCAAAGGCGTGCCGCGTCCGGTGGTAAATAAAATCAGGTGCACGCCGGCAGCCATTAAGTTCGTTACGGCCACCATATCGTTTCCGGGACCGTTTAAAAGAGATAAACCGTTTTTGGTTACTTTATCCCCGTAATCCAACACGTCTACCACTTTGGAAAGACCACCTTTTTGCACACAGCCCAGTGACTTTTCTTCTAACGTCGTAATACCGCCTGCTTTGTTTCCGGGAGACGGGTTTTCATAAATCACCTGGTTGTGACGTTCATAATAGTCTTTAAAGTTATTGATCAGTGCAACTGTCTTTTCAAAAACTTCTGGCGTTTCTGCGCGATTCATTAAAAGGTGCTCTGCTCCGAACATTT
>JAZRET010000220.1:0-2772 GCA_045660945.1 Congzhengia sp. | reverse complement strand
GATGTTCGTATATTTCCATGTCGGTGTGATCGGTGGTGTTGAAATTGATTTTAACCACCTTGTACACCGTCATGTACTGCCGCATATATTCGCGGCGCTTTTCCGTGGGTCTTGTCATGCCTTACCAATTCATCGGTTCGGGGTCGTAATAGCGGAACACTTCGTAAATATTGCTTCTTCTTCCATAATCTTTCCACAAATCCCACCATTCGCCGTTTACCCTTACCATTTCGTTTCCGTTTTCGTCTTCGTAAACGCGGCGTTCGATTCTGTCGTTACATCCGCACAAGTGCTGGATGATTGTTGCTTTGTATTCTGTCTTGATCATGCCTGTTGCTTTTGCCATTTTCTTTGCCTACCTTTCATTATGCCCGCCCTTTTGGGCGGCGGGCGTTCCTCTTTCCTTTCTATTTCACCGTGATTTCAATTACGTTGTATACGCTTGGGTATTCTGTGCCGACCACCTTTACAACCTCGTATTGTTCTGCTTCTTGATCTGTGAATTCGCTTATGTTGAACCAATAAGCGCCCATCCTTAACGGAATTTGTACCCTTACCATGCCGTTGAATCCCTGTGTTACCTTTTTAATTTCTTTCAATGTCATTTCCTTTTACCTACCTTTCCTTTGCCCTTTGGGCTTATTCATTCACGCTGGTATGTGTGCACACCTTGCCGCCTTTTTCCCACTGCCAGCGCCTTGTGGTGTACGTTTTGCCGTTCGCGGTCTTTTTGTACTTCTTCTGCGCCATGTACGCATGAGTGAAGTGTTCTTCGCTTTTGTTGTCTTCCCATTCGCTCTCATCGATGATTTCGCTACCATACAGTTTTTTCATTTTGTTTTGCCTACCTTTCATGCAATGGGGTAACCCATTGTCAATATCAGTTTAGCGCTAAACTATAATGCTGTCAACACTTTGTGGAATATTTTTTTGCAAATAAAAAAACGGGGTGTTTCACCCCGCTTTTCTCTGTAATTCCTTTATTTGTTCTTCGGCAACATAAACGCGTTTGATCACTTCGTTGTGTTCGCGCACTTCCCGTACCAATTCGTCAATGCGTTCATTGGTCTTTGCCTGATACACTGCAAAATCCCTTTCAAGCGTCACCGCCTGTTTTTCCAACATTGACCGGTTTGTAATCATTACGCCTATGACCGTTGAAACCGCCCCGATCAGGGCAACCGCCACCGCTTCATTTATCATCGTCGCCACCTTGGGCGTTGTAATAATTCACGTGCGAAACACCTATACACGTGCCGATAAACAGCCCGATTGCGGCGCACGTTTTCGGCACTTCGTCAGTATAGGGCAAGCCCCATACAGCACCCAACGTGCCGTACAGCACACCGAACGCGTTTAGACCGATCAAACAAAACCATTTCAAAAATTCGTAGATTTTATCCGGCAAAATCATGTTTTCGCCCCCTCTTTCGCAATAGCCGCTATCCTTTCCAGCCTATCCGCCAACATGGCGTTTTCTGCCTTTAGCGCTTCGATTTCGGCTTTCAATTCAACGGTTGGGTCAATCGGTGCTGGTTCATCTTCCCCGCCTGTATCGGTCTGTTTCGGCGTGTAAAAGCAAATGCCGTTTGGTATCTTTCTACCGGTGTACACGGGTGTGTTGTACCCTATGCGCATTTGTGATGAACCGCCGGAATCCATGAAGCACAAATCCAACAGCCCATCAATGGAATTGCCCGCCCAATCCGCCAACTGTGTGACGGTAAGGTTTCCGGTGCACACCGCCAGCGCGCAACGTTCCTTTGTCCGTATGAACATGGTTTGCTGTGTTTCGCGGGCTTTGCTGGCTTTGAAAGCGTCAGACCACAGGTCAACACGTGAACCGCCCAAATACGGAACGTACGCCGGTGCAAACGCGCATTTCACTTCTTCGCGGGAATACCAAAACCGATTATCCGGCAAGCACGCCGAACCGCCGCCAATCAACAGCGCATAGCCCAGCACGTTGCCTTTGTGTGGTACAAATTCGTTGGTGAATGATATTTCAACGCCGTAATGTTCCCCGTATGGGTCGGGCTGGTTTTCCTGTGCTTGAAAATAATTAGCATTGATCATGCCGAACACGACGGCGTTTTCATCGTCCAGCATTTTGATGTCTTGCAATGCCGTGTGCGGGTCTTTTCCCTTGGCGGAAATCATGCCCACTTCCCATGCGGCGCGCTGTCCAAGCACAATTATTTCTTTGCCCATGTGGGTGTAATGCTGTTCACCCTCTGTGATATGCACGGGCTTTGCTTCCGTGAACGGGTTGTATATGAAGCCTTGGAATGTTAGCCCGCTCCGGCTGTACGGCGCTTTCAACGTGGTTTCCATAAACCACACTTGCGAATAATAGCCGGATTCCGCAACAACTATTGAACCGTCGTTGTTGATCACGTTGACAAACGCTACATGCCCTTGCGAATTCGTGCCGCCTTTCCAGCACGCTATTGCGCCCAATTTCGGCGTGTCACCCTTGGGGTACGGCGCGCGGCTGTACCATTCTGCGGCATTCGCTACAGGCAAATTGCACGCCGTTATCCCACAGCATTTCATAAACGAACCGAAACAAAAGGCGGTGCAATTGGGTATCACCGCCCCTGTGGTTTTGTTTATGATCAGAGTATAGCGGTTATATCCGCCGTAATCCGTATTGATGTAATACGGGTCGGTTGCCGCCGGTGATGTTATCCGCTCAAACATTTACGCCACCTTGTGCCAGCCGTATACGTCGGGTCGCCATACGTTGTTGTCACAATCTGAAACATAGTG
>JAZRET010000219.1:0-3034 GCA_045660945.1 Congzhengia sp. | reverse complement strand
GGTATCAATCTCAAACTCTGCGGCGATTTCGGTGACCGTTTTTCCTGCGTCGACCATACGCCGAAGTTGTTCGATTTTTGCAACGGACCAACCCTTTCTTCCCGGTCTGGATTTGGTGGCCGTGATATGTAATCCGTACTGTTCGCAGATGTGTCGGATAACGGAAGGTTTGCAAAGATTCATCTGTGCTGCAATCTTCACTCGTTCTCCCGGAATCGCGGCTTCGCGAACGAAAGCGACAATCTCTCCGGGCGTCATATGAAGGCACATCATTCCTCACCTACAATCAAATAAACAACATCTTTTACAACCGGAACTTTCTGTCTTGCGTTTTCCGGAGTTGTTTCCCAAACAAATTCCGATGACTCTACTTTGTAAACAACCGGTTGTTTTTCTTCTTTTTGGCATCCGGAGATAATCCCGGAGAAGAGGGCAAAAACAGCGCCGATAACAATCCATCCAACGATGTTCCGCGCGCCCCTTGCGATTTTCTTCTTTTCACTTTTTGTAAGCGCTTTGATGTCTAACATAATCATTTTCCTTTCTTTAAAGAATAAAGTAAAATAAGAGATTCACTGCCGTAAGTACACTTGCCGCAATCCCGATATCTTTGCTTTGTCCTAAAAAAGCAAGAACGGCGTTTACGAGCGAAAGTGCACCGATGACTAGGAACAAAAAATTAAACGTCATCATTTGGAACCTGCGCTTCCGATGTCGCACCAAGGTCGTATGTTGCAAATGAACCATCCTTAATGGAAACGACGAGCGCGCTTACCTCTCGCTGCACGGTTTCGTCTCTATTTGCTTCATACTTATCCGCAATTCTTAAAAGTGCTTCAATGTAGTCTAATGTTGCTCTTTGTAGTTCCGACTGGAACTGAAGGTCTTTGATGTTTTGCATAGTGTTTTTTCCTTTCTTTTTATAAATTTTGTTTAAGATACTCTTTCGGCTACCCATTTGTTGAACAATGCCCGATAAATTTCAAACTCCTGGTCTTTCATCTGAATGCAAATTCCAAAAGGATACAAGCCTTGAGCAATCGCTGCCCTAATTTTAACCGGCGTTGTTTTCACTCCCATGCTTTTGAGTTCTTCATACACTTCCATGACGGTCATCGTTTCTATTTTTTCTTGCATTGTTGCTTCCATCACTCATCACCACCTTTTAAATTATTACAAAATTGTTAACCGTTTCCTGCGAACCTTGATTTTTACTCCTAAATGTTGTATAATAAAATTGTAATTCGAATTATAATACACAAAATATAGGAGGTGAAAATTATGATTTGTATGATTACATACGACCTTAATTCCCCTGGAAAAAACTACGAAGATGTTATTCAGGCTATTAAAGACTGTTCAACAGGAAAATATTGTTCTTATTGGAAATCCTCATACATGATCCAGACAAAGAAATCCATTCAAGACATATTCGAAGCAGTAAAACCGTATATGGATGAAAATGACAGACTGATAATTATCGAAGTGAAAAGGAATTATCAAGGCTGGTTAACCCAAAAGCAGTGGGCCTACATTAGAAACATGTTTGATACTGATTCTTCGTTCTGATTATAAATCCTATCGCTATCTTCCGGAACAAATTTGCTTCCGCTCTCCCCTTCACCAAAACAAATTTGCTCATTTTTCAGTTCTTCACTAATAATATGTTCAAAAGACACTTTGAATAAATTGCGAATCCTATTTGCCATTAACAGAGAAAGGTCAATTTGACGTTGGCCTTTCTCTATCGCTGAATAATATTGCTGACTTATTAAAAGTAATTTTGCAGTTTCTCCCTGCGTTAAACATTTTTCAGTACGCAGTTTTTTCAACCATTCTCTCATTGCTCCACACCTTTCTCTCTTCTCGTGTAACTTTTAAGTTACCTCTCTGGCAAAAAAAATAGCAAAGGGATCTTTTAATTTAAGTGTTTTTGTTATAATTTCTATTTCTTTCACACCAAAATCCCCCGTGTTTAGTCGATTGCTAAAAGTGCGCGGCGTGATACCCAATTCTGCTGCTAACGCGCTTTGTGTGTATCCGTTACGAACCATCTCTGCTTTTAAACTTTTAACATCTAACATCACTTCCGCTCCTTTCTGTAACTTTTAAGTTACTCTTATGATAACATATGTTCCGTCACTTGTCAAGCACTTTTTTTACTTTTTTTAGAAAAAAATTTCTTGACAAGTTACTTTTTTGTGGTATACTTAATGTAGAAGGTGGTGTATTGATGAATATTGGGGAAAAAATAAAAACCTTGAGAACCAAACTTGATTTAACGCAAGAGGAATTAGCAGGAGCTGCAGGAACCACAAAACAAACTATCCATAAATATGAAACAGGCATTATCGCAAATATTCCAGCGAGTAAAGTAAAGGCAATCGCTGACAAATTAGATACCACCCCAGCATATCTTATGGGCTGGGAACCCGAAGAAGATTCTGTGATTTCCGATTTAAAAGCAGCATTCAAAATACAAGAATTAGAAAAAATACGCATGCAGCAGGCAGCCAATACATATACGATACACGGCTCTAACGGCAATGGCGCCGTTGTTATAACATCGGATATCCCTAAAGACAAATATTTGTTAATTGGCGAAGGAGAGGCTTCCGAACTGACAAAGAACCAATATAGCGCATTAAAGGGCGTCCTTGAGGCAATGAGTTCTAATTGGGAAGATAAATAATTGTTAATAGTAACACTTTGAGACAAAATGTGACGACCTATTTTTACTAATTATCGACACTATGCGACATCTTTTAGTTATAATATAAGTAATCTATTTTACTTATGAAAGGATGTCTATCATGCAAAACATTAAAACACTCGCCTACCGTTTCCTATTGGAAACACAAATCAACGAACTGAATATTTCAATTAGCGATTTGAGAAGTATTCTTAAAAAGCAAAATATTTTTCTTTTGAAATATTCAGAGGCAAAAAGCATTAAGGAAAGTATTCCCGAAGAAACCTATGATGCAGTGCAAGTTGCAATGCGAAAAAATGATGCAACCTCGTTGCAGGCAGA
>JAZRET010000218.1:0-2936 GCA_045660945.1 Congzhengia sp. | reverse complement strand
AGTTTTTCCTGATTTAATTTTAAGATTTCACCTGTTGCGCAAGCTTCTTCTCTTAACGCTTCAAGCTGCTCTTCAGAACCGTCAATCCAAACGATTTCTGCAGGTGTGGTCAGTGTGGTCATTTCGTCTAACCATGTAAGTACTGCTTTGTTGTTTGTCATTTTAATTTCTCCTCCAAAACTTATGAAAAATCATAAGCAAATTTTTTCAATTTTATTATACACTATTTTTCGCGCTTTGTCAAAACTTCTTTTTGTTATTTTTTCTTTAAAATTTTCGCAGAAATTTGTGCATATTGCTCTAAAGTCAGTGCTTCGCCGCGAATTGTTTCCGAAATACCGAGAGTATTTAGAATTTCTTTCATCGTTTCTTTGTCAATTTTTAAAGAATTTCCCTGAGAAACGCAGTTTAAAAGTGTTTTTCTGCGCATCGAAAATGCTGCCTTAATTAAGGCAAAGAAATGCGCTTCATCTACTACTTCAACTTTTGGTGTTTTTCTTACAGAGAGTTTAATCACAGAAGACCAAACTTTTGGAGGTGGCATAAACGCTTCCGGCGGAACATTTACCACGCCTTCTGTGTCGCAACTATACTGAATTCTGTAAGTAATCGCACCGCAGTCTTTTGCGCCGGGAGCGGCGATGAGTCTGTCTGCAACTTCTTTTTGCACCATAATTACCAAACTTTCAAAACCCGGATTTTCATCTAGGAGTTTTAAAACAATCGGCGTTGTGATGTAGTAAGGTAGATTTGCAACCACTTTCACTACTCCGTCTGAAAACTCCGCTTCAAAGAGTTCTTTTAAGTTGATTTTTAAGATGTCTCCGTTAATCACTTTAACGTTTTCAAATTGGCTTAGGTTTTCTTTTAAAACAGGCAGGAGTCCCGTATCGATTTCAACGGCAACTACCTTTTTTGCCTGTTTTGCTAACTTTTGCGTCAACGCTCCTGCACCGGGACCGATTTCTAAAACGCAAGTGTTTTCATCTAATTCTGCCGCATCAACAATAGCGTCTAAAACGGATTCATCCGTTAAAAAGTTTTGTCCCAATGCTTTATTAAATTTTAAGCCATGCTCCTGCATCTGATTTTTTAATGATTTTTTATCTGTTTTTGCCACAATATCACCTTTTCTATTCGCTAAAATCAAAGACCGCTCTTCCCTCTTCGAGTTTTAATTTCGCATCAAACGTTTTTCCGGTTCTGGGAGAAACAAAGCCCTCAATTTTATAAGTTACGCCATCGGTTAAGAGTTTTTTCATATTAAGAAGAGAAATTACCCTTCCGCAAATTACACTGTTAACGGAGAATTTGCATCCGTCTTTATATCCGCTGCATCCATAGCCGAAACTTGTTCTGCGTACTTCTTTTCCGCAAATCGGACACACGCCTGCGATGTCTCCTAAAAATCCGTCGTCTGTATCTTTTTCCGGCGGAAGCGCTTTTTTCTGAAATACTTCTTCAATTTCGCTTTCTGCAAGTTTTACGCTATCTTCTACCGTAAATTCGCCGCGGAACACTTTTTTGAGCGCTTTACCGAGTTCTGCAGTTTTAAATTTATCCATACTGATACCCATTCGCATTAGGCTTTCTATTAAGTATTCGCCGTCTTTTAAAATCGTATAGGTATCTTTTTTGAGCTCGATATATCTGCTTTTGCGCGCGTTATCAATGATGCCCGTTCTTGTTGCTTCAGTGCCGAGCTCGAGTCCTTCAAACATCGCGCGGTATTCTTCTGCATCGTCTTCCGTTTGCGCACTCGCCTTTTCTTCACGGAACGGGTTTTTTAAATAATTATTTAAGGTTTCAATGGTATAATGCTTCGGCGGATTGGTTTCTTTTTCAACCGGCTTAAAAGAGATGTTGACCTCGTCACCTTTTTCCAAAGCGGGAAGGATTTTATCCTTTTTACCATAGTCATCATACTTTGTCCAGCCTGGCTCTAAAATAACGGTACCTTTTAAAGAAAATTCCTCGAGACCTCCAACGCTTATTTTGATTTCGCTCTTTTGTGCCACACAGCTTTCAGCACAAAAAACGGCAACAAATCTTCGCATTACAGTACTATACACACGATATTCGTTTTCTGTTAATTGTTCTTTTTTCGGAACTTTTCCCGTCGGTGTCAAGGCAGAGTGAGACTCAATCTTACTGTCATCAAAAATAGATTTATGAAAGCGAAAAGCAACCGGATAACCGATGCCTTTTACCACATTTATAATCTTTTTGATTTTGTCCTGCTCTGCGGTTGCAAGGTATTCTGAGTTTGTTCTCGGATACGTTACATATCCTTTTTCATAAAGCCCCTGAAGCGTATTTAAACTCTCCTCCATGGACATTTTATACTTTTTACCGAGAACGTTCTGAAGTTTTGTTAAGGAATACAGTTTTCCCGGATTTAACGTGTCTTTCTTTCTCTTTACGTCTGTTACAACTGCTTTTGACAGATTATACGTTTCACAAAGAGAGAGTGCTTTTTGTTGTTCGTTCTTTGAAAACTTTTCTTTTGAGAGAAGTTCTATCTCTTCGCCGTTTGTTTTTTCTTTACTTTGTATACCGTAATAAATTTCCGGCACAAAATTACGGATTGCCATATCACGGTCATAAATCGCCTTTACAATTGGCACAATCACGCGCCCTACGCGAAGTAGTTTTCCGCTCTTTAAAGTCGCATAGCGCGTTAAATTTACACCGTAGAGCCAATCGATAAAGGTTCTTGCATACCCTTCGTTTGCCAAAAGGTCATATTCAGACTCGTCTTTTAACGCACGCAGACCTTCCATAATGGTTTCTTCTGTCTGATCCGGAAGCCACAAACGCTTTAACGGCTTTTTCTCTATTGTATCCGCAAGGGCCTTATCCATACAGATACGGATGATGATTTCACCTTCTCTGTCTGAGTCGCCTGCATTTACGATTTCGGTAACATCTTCACG
>JAZRET010000217.1:0-7631 GCA_045660945.1 Congzhengia sp. | reverse complement strand
TTTCGTTCTTTCTTTGTGAGCCACGCGGCAAAAGTCGTCTTACCTGAACCGGGAACACCAAAATAAATAGATAATATATCTTTACGATCTGAAATGATTTCACGCAAACGTTTCAATTCTTCAAGATCTAAATAATTAGTGTTATCAACTTCATTGATTTTTTCATCAGTTATATTTAATTCTTTTCTTATTTCTAAATCAGCTTTCTTCATAAAAAACAACACCTTTCGAAAAATAAAAAGGGCGGGAAAAACCGCCCTTTAGATTAGTTGACTGAGAGCAGACGTTTGAAAAGACCTACGCCAAGTCCAACAAGAGGAATAATAGCGAATACAAGCAAAATGGGTGTGCTTGTAACAGTGCTCGCGACGGTACCTACCCAATCAATAGCCGATGTAAAAACAGAGCTAACAGCGCTAAGAATTGCTTCCATTGTGATTATCCTTTCTAAATTATTTTAAAACAAATTAGTTAACAGAGAGCAGACGCTTGAAAAGACCTACGCCAAGTCCAACAAGAGGAATTACAGCGAAAACCATGAGAATAGGCTGCGAAGTAATAGCAGTTGCTACGTCACCAACCCAACCAATCGCGGATGAAAAAACAGAACCAACCGCGTCAAGAATAGTAGAAATTGTTACACCTTCCATATTCGTTATCCTTTCTTAGTTTAATAATATCTTAAACGCATAAACGATCAATGAGAATGCGACAAGACCAATGAGAGAAAATATAGGCGGCGCTGTAAGCAGCGTTTGAATATGTGGTAATACATCAGTAATAAAACTCATATAATCACCTCACAATGTTTTTAAAAAGGCTACAAGCAAACACTAAAAACAGCGTACCTGTGATGTAAATTGCCGGTGGACTTATCAGAAAATCGGCAAAGGCAATTAACAAATCTTTTGATTCTAAAATCCATTCGTTCATTTTTTGCTTACCACCGATCCAAAAAATCGGCAAACAGACCACAAAACAATACAGAAAACAACAACAGCAGCGATATATTCGTAATTTGTCTGTCCATCTACAAGTTGATATTCACCGAAAATATTACGTATAACGTCAATCATTTTGTATCCTTCCTTCGATTCTGCGAAACTTTAATTCGTTTATTATTACCGCCTTTGCTTTTGGATTTTTTTCTGCCAAAACTATGTATAATGGACGATGCACTAACAGACGGATTACCTAATCCAAAAAACATTTTTAAAAATCCAATAGACATAATCGCACCAGTTGCACCAAAAAGAAGTTGGATAAAAGAAACATCAAATCCAGGAACCTTGACAGACGCAAGGAATTGATATGAATTAAATAAAAGAGATTCTAACAACTCAATTGCCATATCACAACGCTCCTATGATTAACTTTGCAACACAGCATGCGATAAAAAACATTAGAATTAAAAAATAAAAATCCAAAACAGGAAACGGAAAAGAAGATAACATATCGCGCAAAACGGGATAAAATTTACTAATTCCATCAACAATACTCTGCATATATACCTCCTACCCGCGAACTATTTTGTTTATAACTAACGCTAAGGTAAAACCTGATATAGTGATAATCATAGCGTCTAATGCATTAGAAAACTTAACCGGCAACCAATCGAACAAACCACTAAAATCAAAAAAATCTGTAATAAATGATTTAAAATCATCATCAGGATTATCTGGATCAGAAGGTGAACCAGGAACACTCGGACTATCACTATCACCATCACTATCAATATCAGGAAGAACAGCAGTGTCAGTTATGGTAGTGGATCCAGTATCTGGATCAGTAGATGTATCAGTTTCGATATCAGGTTTGGGAATCGGATAATCCTCAACAGGAATCTGCGGAATGACAGGATATTTATTTTCTTCGATTTTGCCGTATTCGTCTGTACCTGTTTGTTCAAATTCAGTATCTAATGCACCAACATCAGATTGATCTGCAGCACGCGTGGGTGAATAAACCCAATGAAAAGGTTCCATAGGTAAATCCACTGTTTTATAAATACTATCGGCGTTACCTGCGTTTTTAGGTTTATATTTGTACCTAAATAAACCAGTATCTTCAATATACGTAATATTAGTAATTAATTGATTATCTAAAACGGTGCCGGTACCGCTAATTTGCAAAGGCCATTTATATGAAGTTGAACCGTGAAAAATTTGATTATAGGTGTTGCCAACAAAATCGTAATATGACGAATTTCGTTTTTTATCAGCATAAACAATTTCTATTGCTTGTTTTGTGCCGTCATTTACAAAAACAGGTTCAGCGATGTACCAATCCCAACTATCGCTATACGAATTAGAATCACCATCAACATCTGTCAAATAGAACTTAACAGTAACATTAGTTGCAGTGTTAGCAATTGTCATAACAGCTTCGTAACTACCGCTTTGAGACGAAGTAGTTACACGTTGTAATCCATCGATATTCCAAGTACCTTCCGGTCCAATTTTGTAAACAATACTAAGATTTTTATCGATTGATGTCCATGTATTTTTTAACGCCTGACCATATTCAACTGTTAACGTTTCAGCTGTATTAGCATTCACAACAGGCGGTTTATCATAAAATTCTTCAGCGTATCCTGTTAGTCCATCATTTCCAACAATAATCGACCTATCCCAAACTACACCATCTGAAATAGTAACAATTTCAGAAATAACACGGTTAATTTCATTGACAATGGATTCATCAATTAACCAGGTATCCTGGAAATAAATTTCATCTAATTGTCGTTGAATATTATAGTCACAATAAAAATATATATCATTAATCATGGTTTCAACCATATCAGGTTGAGTGAGACAAACCATGCCAACAGAAATAACGAACGCACCTAAAACAATTGTTCCAGGATTCATTGACGACAAAACTGCACCGATCCCGGCGGCACCGCCGGGGGTAGCACCGACAGCAGCACCACCTGCAGCACTTTCAGCAAGAATATCATTTAACACTTGATTCCAGTCAGGGGAAACGGGAACTGTTTGGTTAATGATATATTCCAATTCATACAAGAAAGAACTACCATCAAAAAAACTAACAGTACGAAAATCATATGAATAAATACCGTCTAATTCAATAGGATAACCATAAGAAATATAGCCATCATCATCAACGGTAAATATATAACCCTTGGAATCAACGCCTTGCGTTGAAGCGAATGTAGGTATAATTGTCGCTGTCAAAACACTAAGAATGGTAACAACGACCACTATTATTTTTGTAATTTTAATGACCGTGTCACCACCTTAAATTATTTGTCGTATTTTTCGTTTGAATTGAAAACGAACTCAACAATTCCACGCTTTTGCGCTTCGTCAAAAAACATTTCAATTCTTCGTTTATTGAAATCCAAACACCGTTTATATTGGAAATGATCAATTACGCAACACAAACCAAAAAGAACAATGCCAACAATTGAAACTATTACAATACTACTCACGATTTACCTCACTTTCATTACATGGCGGGGAAAATCTTGTAGTCGCCGACCTTACCAAACTTGTTATACGTGCAAACCAACTCGTCACCAATATCAGGAATGATACCGCCGTTATCCGCAACGATTCTATCACTGATATACTCGCTAGTCGGCTTAACTCCTTCGACGCGTTGTGACTCATAGGTTCCATAGAACTTATAGCCGCCATAGGGGCGACCTTCCTTTGACGTACCTTCTACCTTTTCAATTCCAATAACTTTCATTTTTCAACCTCACATATATTTTTTATATTTTTTTAAGGAGGATCCCCCGACGCCTGGGCTCGCCGGGGAACCAATCGCCGAACAAACGCTCCGAACGTGTGTTCTGGTATTATTATACTACTATAATATTTAAAAAACAAGTAGTTTTCAGACAAGTTTACATATTGTTAACATTTGTGAACTTTATGTGCGGTATAATATATTATAAAAAACATATAATTTATGATAAAATAAAAAAGCCGAAGCATTGCTCCGACTTTTCTATAAATTTAGTCCGTGCTCACATCGTTCTGGTCATCCTGGGCAGTTTGATTTTGAACGAGTGTACGGTATTGGCGATTACTTCGACCTTTGATGGTGTTGTAGTCGCCATATTTTATTTCAGGTGATTCACCTGTCAGAATATCGACAGGTTTGTAAATAACATTATCCATGTCATTATCATTGATCAATGCAACATAAAGCGAAAAATCACCGTCAAATTGTTGTACATTTTCGCCACGTTTCAAAACCGACAAATTAGATATAACTTGTGCAACACGGCGTTTTTGGCGTTCTATATCAACATTTCGCTCATATGTACGGTATAAATCGTAATTGCTGCATTCGCCCACGTCAGCGCGTCTCACGCGCTTCCAGAAATCCTTATACTGCGTTTCAATGAATTCCTCACGCGCCTTGTCAAATCCAGCTTTATCATATTTGCGTTGACCGTTAACATATTTAACGTATCTATTCCGAATACGCGGTATTTCGGATTTGATAAACTCAATATCTTTGACAAACGACACGCTACCATCGTAACACGTTAAATAGTCAATGAACGAAGCACGACAATCGTAAATTCTCATTACATCAGTACGCAAAGGATCATATTGTGAAACAGGAATAACATTATCTATAGAATTAACAAAACTGTCGTAAAAACAACGGTGCGTTTCATATTCAATGTTAACAATAGTCGTCACTTTGGGTAACAAACTATCAACGGCACGTCTATCAGAATTATCAACAACAATATTATCTAACTTCTTTCTAATTTTTGTGGAATTAGAATTTTGTGCATAATATTTATCTTTAATAGCAGAAATCACGCTTTTGGTTTCATCACATTGCCCAAATTCTAAATACCAGTCTATACGCGCAATCAACAAACCAACATCGAACGATTTTTTAGCATACGCTGATTCCAAACAATATTTATCATAATTGTTTATCAATCCGTTTTCCTTCCATTTTTCAATGAAAAACGCCTTATAAGCCATCTCGACAACCTCGCGCGATTTGTTATAACTGCGAAAAAAGACAGAACCGGATTTTCGTGAACCAATCGATAATGTATCAATTGACCAATTGCGTTGCGGATCACCATAATGCGCGTACATTCGCGCAGGAGTTTTGCAAGTATTAACTAACTTAGTCCTATCGTAAAAATCTTCAATATTTTGTATCAGATTACTATGAAACGCGTAATCAATACGATTTGCCTGTGTTCTTTTAATCGTAATATCATAATATGACATGAGATTTGTTAATGCGTCCAGGGACGCGTTAAAAGCCTCTACAACACCTTTGGTCCACAAATAGCGTGAACGTATCTGAACAACAATTCGCGGCGTCACATCATTCGGTAACGTTTCACACAAAAGAATATCAAAACATTCTTTGACGGAAAGTGTATTGTTGTGAAATTTTACACCACGAGGGAAATACTCAAAAGTATATCTTGTGGAACGGAATTCCGGCGGATCTGCTTTAAAATCATAATTAGATTTCATGTTCAACAAATCAGCAATCAAATAACTAATTTGTGCCGCAGAACGTTCTTCTTCCAAAAACACGGAATAGTAAAGATTATCGTAGTTAAACAATACCTTTTTTTGCTCTAAATCAAACCATTCTTGAATTTGGCTCTCGGAGAACTCATCAAAAACTTTTGATCGAGAACACCATAACGGAACACTCATAATAAACCTCCAATCTAGTTCTCAGAATGCGTTTTTGAGAACGGGGATAAAATCGCTAAAACCCTTGAAAACAAAGGGGAAAAGCCTAAAAATTACACAATATCGCACCCACGTATTACATTACTGTGGGTGACTGATGTTTTTCAGGATCCAAATAAATTTTAAATCGCACGGAATCATCTAAAACAACCATAAACTGACGATCAGGTTTGCCGTCAATTTCATCTTTGTCAGCTAATAAAACAACCGCAGTATCATCAGGCAGTTTTTTAATAGCTTTAACAACATCGGCTAATTCTTTTTTTGTAAAACTACAAATCATATCAAACCTCCGTAAATGAAGAATGCAAATTTTCCAATCTACGCACAGCCTCATCACCAGCCGCATCAATATAATTTTTAAAAGCAACACTGGCATCATCGCTTTCTAAAAAAGAAACAATCTCATGAAGATAATGACAGGCGAACTTAGCTGATAAAGAAACTGCCAAAAGATGCGACAAACCCATATGCGAAAAATCATCATAAAATTTGTTAAAAATCAAATCAAACAATTGAATATAATCCATCATTCCTCCTTACTGACACCGTATCCTAATTTAGTCAACTGCTGGGCTAACAGAATTGTTATAGCAGTAGTACGTGTAATACCGTTGTCTTCCGCAAATTTATCCAAAAAATGCAAAACATTGGAATTAATATTAGTGGTTATTTTAATTAAATCTCTCTGGGGACGTGCCATATGGAAACCTCCTAGAATGTATTTCATACATACATTATACATCTGATGTCGAAAAAATGCAAGATGGCAAAATAAACAAAAATTACAAGAAAATCCAGCTCGCAAACTGTGCATAATGCGTACAACATACATTGGGGGACTTGTTTAAATATTAAACTATTTTCCCAGAAGAAAAGTTAGCAAGCACTGCCGCCCGATATCTCGGCGGCGTTTTAGGGGTTTTCACCCCTATTACCCCATTGCTTTCGCAATCACTCACGCTGTTCGTTTTATGATGCTGTGGCAATAGAAATAGCGTTAAAAATGCGTTAACTTTTTGAAAAATCAAGCGACTTTCGCGGCATAAAAGTTCCGCTACGCTGCACATTTATTCCACGTTCACTTGACTTTTCAAAATCCGCGGCGGCGAAAATGGTGCCGAGCAACTCAGAAACAAAAGGGATATAAGGCAGCTGCTCGCACACAAAATTATACGCCGCGGACCGTCAACTTAGATGGCGTTTTAAAGTCGTTTTGACTGTGTGCCTTCACAATCTAGAAACAAAAGGGAATATAATTATTGCCCGCTTTTTTTGTGCGGGCAATAATTTCAGTACACTGGCCAGTGTTTTTCTTTAAATTCTTTTCGTGAAATAGTGTTGAAAGTTTTCCACAAAGGCGGACAAAAAATAATTTTCCTCGAAAAAGGTACCCAAAAATATTCATCAATTATCTGATGAGTTGTTTCATCAATGCCAATACGTTTGCCGATCGTACGACGTATGATAAACCACGGAGTGAATTTTTTAACGATATAAATACGCTGTGCTAAGACGCGCAACGTTTTATCAACATCGTCCCAACCCTGGGAAAATACATCTACGGCGCATTGATAATGCCTGTGATATTTGAAGAAATAACGCGCTTCATCACTAAACGTTTTGAATTTTCTGCTGTTATATTCAATACCAGCTTCATCAATAATTACACGTCCATTAATGATATTTTTCTTACCGATATCATTTTCACAATCCAATTCTAATGCTCCAGTGATCGGAACATTGGAATATACCAAACCTTTTTTCTTTCGTTCTTTCTTTGTGAGCCACGCGGCAAAAGTCGTCTTACCTGAACCGGGAACACCAAAATAAATAGATAATATATCTTTACGATCTGAAATGATTTCACGCAAACGTTTCAATTCTTCAAGATCTAAATAATTAGTG